>JAJZRM010000247.1 GCA_021802685.1 Deltaproteobacteria bacterium
CCCCGTCTCTCTTCCAGCCCCCAAGATTTTCCTTTCCTTCAACCGGTTCTTCGACAGAAGTACCTGATCGTGTATGATCGTCTAATGCGATCCCAGGGAGGGGGGTATGACGAAAGGCAATTCAACACCAGAGTATTTTCCTAATCCTTGTAGAATCAGCCACGAATGGTTCGCATGGGGCATAGTCTTAGTATGGTTGCTCTTCTTGCCTAAATCAGTTACTGCTTTCAATCTGTCTCCCGAAGGGACTGCTCTGGAGCGTCGGCTAAGTCAGGTGGGGGAGTCATGGCTTAAAAGGATCATCGAATCCTGGGCTCTCCGGGGGATTCATCACTTTACTGAACCGGTTCATGAGGAAATTACGCAGCGCATTTATGGTTGCGAAGGCGATGAGGCAGTGTGCGCGGATCCGGATCTCGGATTTGCAAGTTCATTCATCGTGGCAGGTGTACGTTGGAACGACGATCCACCCTTTCGCCTTGGAAAGGGGCAAGGAAGGGGGCTGGATTGCAAAGTCGAGGAAACCATCCGGTTCATCACGCAACCGGTGTGTTGGGCCGGGTTGTGGCGAGACGGGAAGGCGCGTGCCGAACGAGGCGAATTCTTCGATGAGGCAAGTGGCGTATCGCTTCTGTATCGATCACATTTCGGTGACTTGCAATTCCTGCATTCCATGGCGTCCCGAGACGGCGAAACTGCCGAGACGACTCGGAAAAAGATCCTTATGTGGGCGGAGTTTTCATGGCGGACAGCGTTGAAGGAGTACACCCTTCAGACCTACCTCCGGGATATTCCGATCGAAGGGTTCAATGATCACTTCGCACGTTCCGGATGGCGTGTTCAAGATCTGTTCACGCTCGGGAATTATCAATTACGAAAAAATATGCATGAGGTCGCATTTGGAAGTTTGTTGCATATGGTGGAGGATAGTTTTGCGCGAGGCCACGTGGATCGTGAAGAGCCGGTATATGGTCAAACATGTTCAGAAACGGATCAATATCCCAAGCCTGGGATGATTCGTGAGTTTCATTCTTACGGCAATCAGGACGCAAGTAAGCATGCCGAATACGACTCCCGTCATAAATTTACGATGTACATGTCCGCTGAAAGACCGAACGTGGTCGACGTGGGTAGAGTATTAAAGGACCTGTACGCGCGGGGAAATTCTTGGGAGGCGATTAAGCCCTACTTCGAATGTGTGTTCCAGATAGAAGATAGCGCAAAAGCCTCCCCAGGCACAGCCTTTGAGAAATGATATTGATGGACTTCCAATAGCCAGCCGCCAAGGGCACTTCCCCGATTCGAATCGGACCGTTGTGTGTTAATGTTTTTCAGGCCGATTCGAGGAGGGGAGAGGTCGGGATGACAGGTCCGCCGCGCCGGAACGGGTCGCTGAACGCTTTGCTTTTGGTGCTGGTTCTCTGTTCCTGCGGATGCCGTCCCGGTGCCGAGCGCGCGCCCGGGGGGCCTCCGCTCCGGTTGTCCCTGGCCGTGCTGCCGGCCCCCTACTCCGCGCTGATCGCCGTCGCCGATGAAATGGGCTACTTCAAGGACGCGGGCATCGAGGTGGTGCTGGCGCTTCGTCCTTCCGGACGGGAATCCCTCGAAGCGGTTGGCCGTGGCGAAGCCCAGGTGGCCCCGGGAACCGTCACGATGTTCCGGTAGGTCCTCATGAGAATCCAAACGAGAATCATGTCGAGCGTCGCCGCGACCCTGGCGGTTTCCGCGCTGATCGTCCTGATCGTCTTCTCCGTCCTCAAGGACCTGGATAAGGAGACCGCGCTCGGCGGTGTTTACGACGAGATCCGCGAAAAGACCCATGCGCTGAACCTGTTGACGGCAAGGCTCCGGAGCGAGCCGGACCCGAGCCTCATCCGTCAGATCCGGGAGATACGGCATTCCCTGGAGAATCTCCTCGGAACGCTGACCCCTTCGGATGCCCGTGAGGTATCCCTTGTCCGGCGGATCAAATCCGACTCCGTGGGGCTCGGATCCTCCCTGGAGAAGTTGATCTCCAGCTCCGCCGCGCCGGGCGGCGCCTTGGAGGCCGAACGGTACGGCGTGCTTCTCTCCCAGCTCTGGATGAAGACGCAATTCATCGCAGGCGACACCCAGCGGCTCGCGCAGATCAGCGAGGCCCGAATGGCGTCCTCGCGGAGACGCGCCGTCTTCCTGGCGGTCGCCTGCATCGTCGGGCTCCTGCTGATCAACGCCGCCGTTTCCTTCTTCACCGGAAGGAAGATCGTACGGATACAGGAGGGCCTGCGACAGGCGCTGGCCAAGGCCGAAGAGGGCGACCGGCTGCTGTCGGCGTTCATGGAGCATGTGCCTGAAGAGATCAAGATAACCGATGCGGCGCTGAACCTGACGCGGGTAAGCCGCCATGGCCGGGAACGGCTCGGGTTTTCATATGCGGGCGAGTCCATGGACGGTGCGGCCCCGCGACGAGAGGTATTCCGTGCCGACGGTGAAACTCCCTTGGCGTACGAAGACCTGCCGCTGGTGCGGGCCGTTCGAAGCGGGGAAGTCGTCCAGGAGGCCGAGCTCGTTCAGGTCGACGCCCGCGGCGAGCGCTTGCATCTGCTGTGTTCGGCCGGGCCGATCCGCGATTCCTCTGGCCGGATCGCCGGCGGCATCGCCGCCACGCGCGACGTCACCGGGCGCAGGCGGGCGGAGGAGGCGTTGCGGCGGTTGTCGCAGTTCCCGGGGGAAAATCCCTACCCCGTCCTTCGGTGTTCCCCCGACGGGGCGATGATGTACACCAATCTGCCCGCGCGGGATTGGCTGGCGACGTTCGGCTGGCAAGCCGGCGGCCCGCTCCCTTCCGCCGTGCTCGCGGTCGTGGCGAAAGCCCGCGAACAAGGACGCGCCATCGAAACCGAAATTACGAATCCTGCCGGCCGCACGTTCTCCATTACCGTCGTGCGGCCGGCAGGCGAGGCCTACATCAACCTCTATGGAATAGAAATCACCGAACGCAAGAGGGCGGAGGAAGCGGTGCTCGAGAGCGAGCAGCGCGTGCGCCGGAAGTTGGACAGCGTACTCTCGCCGGAGGGCGACCTGGGCGTGCTCGACCTGGCCGACTTCGTGGACATTCAGGCGATCCAGCGGCTTATGGACGATTTCCACGTGGTGGCCCGCATTCCCATGAGCATCCTGGACGTCGGTGGTCGGGTGCTCGTGGGCGTGGGCTGGCAGGACATCTGCACCCGGTTCCACCGCGCGCATCCGGACACCTGCCGGCATTGCCTGGAGAGCGACACCGTTCTCCCGGCAGGGCTGGCCCAAGGCGAGTGCCGCCTGTACAAGTGCGGGAACAACCTGTGGGACATGGCCACGCCCATCATCGTGGCCGGCCGGCACGTGGGGAATATCCTCACCGGGCAGTTCTTCTTCGAGGACGAGACGGTGGACCGCGAGCTCTTCCGCGCCCAGGCCCGGAAGTACGGTTTCGACGAAGGGGAATACCTTGCGGCGCTGGACCGCGTCCCCCGGCTGGGCCGGGAGACCGTCGACCGGGGCATGGCGTTTTTCCGAGGGCTCGCCGACATGCTCTCGCTGCACGGGTACACCAATGCCAAACTCGCCCGCCTGCTGGCGGAACGGGACCGCCTGGCCGATTCCCTGCGGGAGAGCCGTGCGATGCTGGACGCGGCTTTGGGCAGCATGACCGACGCCGTGTTCATTTCAGACACGGAAGGGCGGTTCATCGAATTCAACGACGCTTTCGCGACGTTCCACCGGTTCCGCGACAAGGACGAGTGCGCCAGGACATTCGCGGACTACCCCGAATTTCTGGAAGTGTTCCTGGAAAACGGGGACCCCGCGCCCGCGGACCAGTGGGCGGTTCCCAGGGCGCTGCGGGGCGAGTCGGCCATAAACGCCGAGTACGCATTGCGCCGGAAGGACACGGGTGAAACCTGGGTCGGAAGCTACAGCTTCGGTCCCATTCGGGACAAGAACGGCGGGATCGTCGGGTCCGTGGTGGCGGGTCGCGACGTCACGGAGCGCAAGCGGGCGGACGAAGCGGTGCGCGCAAGCGAGGAGCGCCTCAGGGCCCTGCTCGGCGAGAAGGAAGTGCTGCTGAAAGAGATCCATCACCGCGTGAAGAACAACCTGCAGGTCATCTCAAGCCTGGTGGCGCTGCAGGCCGACGAAATGCGGGACGCCGCCGGTCGCGCCATCTTCCAGGATGTGACCCACCGGGTGCGCTCGATCGCCATGGTCCACGAGAAACTGTACCAATCCGCCGACTTGGCGCGGATCGAGTTTTCCGATTATGCGCAAAGCCTGCTGAAATACCTCTGGCGTGCCCACGGGGCGGACGGCGCCGGTGTCCGGCTGGCCCTGGATCTGGAGCCGGTGGGACTCTCGGTGAACGCGGCGGTGCCGTGCGGGTTGATCCTGAACGAATTGGCCACCAACGCGTTGAAGCACGCCTTCCGCAACCGCACCGGCGGCGAAGTGACCGTGTCGCTTCGCGGCGGGGGGCAAGGCGAGGTGACCCTGTGCGTGCGCGACAACGGCACGGGTCTGCCGGCGGGGTTCGACTTGAGCCAGTGCCGGTCACTGGGTCTGCGCCTGGTGCACATGCTCGCGAGGCAACTCCATGCCGCCGTCGAAGTCACCGGCGGCGAGGGGACCGGGTTCACGATCACGTTCGGGGGGCCGAAGACATGAACGGGACCACCATCCTCATCGTGGAAGACGAGGCCATCGTCGGGGCGGACCTGGCCGGCAAGCTGAGGCGGCTCGGATTCGAGGTCGCCGGGATCGCCGTGGATGGCGAAGAGGCCGTCGCCCTTGCCTTGCGTCTCCGCCCGCACCTCGTGTTGATGGACATCAAGCTGGAGGGCTCGATGGACGGCATCGACGCGGCGCAGGCGATCCGCCGCCGGTACGACGTGCCGGTGATCTACCTGACGGCCCATTCCGACGCCGCTACGCTCGCCCGCGCCAAGCCGACCGGGCCGTTCGGATTC
>JAJZRM010000248.1 GCA_021802685.1 Deltaproteobacteria bacterium
GAACAAACTTCTTCACGATCCCGTCGTGCAGGCCGACGAGGTACCAGAACCCCTCGTGGTAGAGGATCTTGTACGGCTCGACCGTGTACCGCTTTCCCTTCTTGCTGTAGGAAAAGGAAACGACCTCCTTCTGCTTGATGTGCCGCTCCACCGCCTGCTGGACCGCCGTCACCTTCCCGATGTCGATCGCCTCTTCCGAGAGAATCTGGTAGACGTCCGGCATCCGGAAGATCCGGTGCTTCAGCCCCTGAAGGAATTTCGAGTGCTCGGGGCCGAAGATGTGGGTCGCATAGTCGATCAAGGCGCAGACCATCGCCATTTCGGAGGCATTCAGGATCTTGTCGCTGATCACGTAATCCGAGGTCAGCGTATACGTGTGCTTCTCCTCGTCGACGACCACGCACGGCAAATCCGCGAGGTACAGCAGGTACCGCTGCGCGGTCCGGATGTTGACTTCGAACTCGTCCGCCACGAGCCGCGAGTTGAGTACCTTCTTTTCATTGAGAAGACGGAGGAGCCGAAGGGCCCAGTCCATCATCGCCGGCTTGTTCATGAAACATCACCCTCCGGAGCCAGGATGACGGCCCCGTACGATATCCAGTGGATCCCGACTCCCAGCACCGGCTTCCCCGGAAACGCCTTGCGGACGAGGCCGGCATAGGATCGAAGCTGTGGAAGATACGTCCCGAAACGGCCCCCTCGGTCATCCACCATATCGGACTTGTGGTCGATGATCCAGTAACCATCCGCGCTTTCCACGAGGAGGTCCAGGACACCCGACACGACGCTTCCGCGGTCATCCATACCAAGGAGCGGAACCTCGCGCAGCACCCGCTTCGGCAGAAACCTTCCTTCAAGCCATCGGTCGAAGTCGGCCGCTGCCTTCGCCAGGCAGATGAACGATTTTTCGTCGAGCTTCTTGCCTGAGGCGCGCTCGAACAACTCCAGGCGCCCCTTCAGCCCGCTTGCCAGCTCGAAGAACCGGTGAAGGACAAGTCCCCGTTCCGCCCCGGCAACCTCCAGATCGGCATCGAGGGGAGAACCGTACGATTCTTCCTGAAGGGCTGCGAGGGCCACGGCGTCCGGCTCGCCCCGCAGCAGGGAGGGTGTGACGACCTCCGGGGTCAATCCCGTCGGAAGCGGCCTGTACCCGACGGCGCGCCGTCCGAAAACCTCCAGCGGGGCGAACGGCTCCCCTTCAGACGCCGCCACCGAAGGAGCAAGGGCGTTTTCCGTGGGGTTCACTTCGCATGGGAACCGTTTCGAGCCGACTTCCATCGAGTCCTTGTCGACCCGCATCGCCGCCGGTCCCGCGAGAAGATGCCAGTAGTAGGTCTTGTCGTTCTTCGCCAGGTGGCTCGGCCACTCGACGATCACCTTTTCCCTGGCGCGCGTCAGCGCGACATAGAGCAGGCGCCTGGCCTCCTCCTCCTCCCCCGGCTGGAGGCGGGCCTGGAACGCGGCCCGGGTTTCCTCCGCCGCGAAGGACGGAACGATCTCGATGCGCGCTTTCTCGAGGATGTCCCCCAGCCCCTCGAAGTCGTCGTAGGTGACGGAGATGTCGGGAAGGCGCGGCTCCACCTTGCGATGCATCCCGCACACGGCCACGACCGGCCATTCCAGCCCCTTGGAGCTGTGCCACGTCGTGACGGTCACCGCGTCTTCGTCGAGGACGCGCGGCTCCGGCTGCCGGTCGGCTTTCTCTTCCCGGTCGGCCTTCTCGACTTTCGCCGAGAGCCATGCGAGGAACGTCTTGATCCCGGTGCCGTAGAACCCGCCGGCGAGGAGCAGCTGCCGGTTCGCCTCCCCGAACTCCCGCGCCTCTTCCTGGAACTTGAGCAGGTTGGCCCGGGCCTGGGCGGCGTCGGGCCAGGCGGCCATCCTGCCGTACAGGTCCATGGCATCGATCACGTCGGCGACCAGGGCGTCGATGGTCCGGACCGTCGCCCCCGGGCGCAGCGGATCCAGCAGGTCGAACAGCGGGTCCGCGAGCTTTTCCCCCCGCCGCAGGATCCCGAGCGCCTCTTCGAGGGAACGGCTGCCCAGCTCGGTCGCCGCGAGATACAGGGCGGCGTGGCGGGCGGCCGGGTCCGCCAGGCAGGCCAGCGCGTGGTACAGCAGCCGGACCTCCGGCGTGCCGATCCAGCCGTCCCGCTGGATCCGGGTCCGGACGCCCAAGGCCCGCAGGACCTCCGCATATTCATCCACCAGCTTGTGGGTAGGGCAGAGGAGCGCGATGTCCCCTCCGCGGATATTACGCGAACACTTCGCCGCCTTGTCCCACACCACGCATTTCCTGTCGTCGAGCTGCTGCCGGATGCGGACGGCGGTCCAGGACGCCCGGTCCCGGTTTTTCTTGATGTATTTGGGGGCCTCGACGACCTCCAGCGGCACCAGCGCGCTCTTGAAGTCGGCCTTGGGCGTCAGCCGGGTGTACCTCTCCTTGAACAGCCCCTCCCCCACTTCGTTCACCCACTCCATCAAGGGGGCGGAAGCGCGCCAGTTGGCGGTCAGCGGCTCGCACGCCCCGGGATTCCGCTTCTCCAGCTCCAGGAACAGCCGCGGGTCGGCGTTCTGGAACCCCATGATCGACTGCTTGACGTCTCCCACGATCAGCGCGGGAACGCCCGCATCGTGGATCTTCCACAGAAGGGAGAACTGCAGCGGGTTGGTGTCCTGGAACTCGTCGATGACCATGCAGTCGACGCGGTTTTTCAGGATCGCCAGCACGTCGGGGCGGCCCGCGAGGATCCCGTGGGCCCCGGCAATCATGTCGGGGTAATCGACGAGGCAGGCCTTGCGCTTTTCCTCCCCGTAGATCTTCAGGCAGTCCCGGCTCGCCTCCAGGAGGGAAGAGACGAACAGCTCCGCGTCCGCCAGGGGGCCCGGGTGCCGGTGCAGCTGCGCGGCGGCGTCCTTCACCGCTTCGGCGGGTTCCAGGTATCCCGGCGGCAGCTTGCCCTTAAGGCGGAGCTTCCGGAGGCCCGCCCAAAGGGCCCAGTCGGAGGAAATTTCCCCGGGGTCCTCGGCGCGGCGCAAGTTCCGGTAATCGTCCTTGAACTCCTTGACGGCCGTCTTGTTGCCAAGGTAGTCGTTCGACAGGTCGCGTGGAAAGCGCTTCAGCAATGCCTGGACGGCGCCGAGCAGCGTCTTGTCCAGAGCGGCCGCGTCGCCGGGCTTTCCGTAAACGCTTCGGAGCAGCGCCACCGCGGAGGCGGCCAGCCCGGGGTCCTCCCCCTTCCCGCCGAGCGACCGGAGGCGGCCGATCAGCGCAAGGATGTCTTTCCGGAAGTTGTCCTCGGGGCCGGTCTTCTTCGCGAAGTCGTACCGGTACCCGAATTTCTTCAGTTCGGCCGCGACGGGGTCGGCCTTGCCCGTGCGCGGCAGCGACCGGCGGATGAGGAACTTTTCCTCGTCGTCGTTCAGGAGGCGGGGAGACGGCGAGATCCCACCCTCGAAGGCGAACTCCATCAGGATCCGCATGCAGAAACCGTGGATCGTGGAGATGTACGATTCCTCCAGGCGGAGGGCGTCCTCGATCCGGCCCCGGTCGACGAGCGCGAACCGGATCCGTTTTTTCAGCTCCGAGGCGGCCGCTTCCGTGAAGGTCACCGCGACGATCCGGTCCGGCGCGACCCGCCCCCCGACGACCCATTCGGCGAGCTGGCTCTGTATCCGGTGGGTCTTGCCGGAGCCCGCGCCCGCGGGGACGATGGTGAGGAGCGGGATCGTCATTCCTCCCCCTCCTCCTCTTCCCGGGCCGGGTGCAGGAATTTCGCGACCAGGGCGTTGTTTTCCAGGGCGTAGGTCTTGACGCCCACCTTGCGGTAGGCCTCTTCGTCGTTCTCGCGGTTCAGGGAGATCTTCCCGGCGCGGAGCTCACCCAGGCGCTCCTTGACCAGCGCCTCCGCGTTGACCGAGATCCCGTCCCCCATCTCGTAGATCCCGGTCACCGTGCGCGGCAGCGCTTCGGACGTATCGCAGAGCGCTTTCTGGTCGTCCATCATGTAGTAGAGGACGCCGATCTCCGCCCCGGCCCTGACCGCGTCGGCCAGCGCCGCCCCCTTCTCGTCGGCAACCTTGCCTTCCTGGAGCATCTTCCGGTAGAGGGAAGCCTGGATGTCGAATCCTTCCTCCATGGCCTTGCGGCGCATCGTGCTGCCGGCCTTCTTGTAGTCGACGATGAACAGCTGACCCGAAGGGAGCGAGAGCACCAAGTCCGTCCGCCCGCGGATCGGGACCCCATCGAATTCCCCTTCGAGCTTCGTTTCCACGAGGAGGATCCTCGCCCCGCTCCTCTCCAGGATCTCCCGCCACCGGAGCGCCGCCGTCTCGATATCCTTGAGCAGGTTGCGCCGCTCCACGTACCATTCCGTCCCCGTCAGGAAGGGGGCCTCCTCCCGGATCGCATCGTTCAGGAGCCGCTCGGCCGAGGACTTGATCCTCGCGGCGGCCGGAAGCGGTTCCCCGGCCGCGAAAAGGTTCTCGAACACGTGATGGGCCAGCGTCCCTTTGAGGGCCGGGTCCAGCCCTTCCGGCGCCCAGGAGAGCGGCTCCACCTTCATCCGGTCGAGGAACCACGCCAGCGGGGAGACCATCAGCGTCTCCAGGCTGGAGGGGGAAACGTGGCGCATTTCGCCGCTTCCGTCCGTCAGCAGGTCGGCGGACAGCTCCGGGTCGCGGGGGTCCGGCGGCATCGGGGCCGCGCCGTCGGCCGGCGAAGCCAGCGCCAGCCCGGCGACCTTTTCCCGGTGCAACCCCCTCTCGAGCGTGAGGAGAAGATCCTCGGGCGACTGGATCCCCTTGAACAGCCGGGCCATGAAGGCGGTCGTGCCGGATTGGGCAAGCTCTTCCCCCTTCGCATCCCTTAACGGTGCGAGGAAGACCGCGCGGTCCCGGGCGGTGCGGAGCTGCCGAAGGAGCAGGTTGCGCCGCCGGGACATGGTTTCATCGGCGGTCTCGAGGGCGAACCCGAGATCTC
>JAJZRM010000249.1 GCA_021802685.1 Deltaproteobacteria bacterium
TCCCCCCGGCGATGGCGCCGCGCCGGAGGAACTGGTGGCGTCCGAGCATGAGGTTGTCGAGGACGGTCATGTGGTGGAACAGGGCGATGTTCTGGAAGGTGCGGGCGATACCCAAGCGGGTGACCCGGTCCGGTTTCATCCCCGTGATGAGGCGGTCCTCGAAACGGATCGTCCCATGCTGCGGACGGTACACGCAGGAGATGCAGTTGAAGATCGAGGTCTTTCCGGCGCCGTTCGGTCCGATGACGGCGTGGATGCTCTCCTTCTTCACATCGATCGAAACATCGTTGATGGCTTTCACCCCCCCGAAGGAAAGGTGGATGTCCTCGATCCGAAGCAGCGGCATAAATGCTCCTTGAAAAATTCCTCTATACTAAAACAACCTGCGGGGAATACTCAAACCATTGTTTGACTTCGGGAGGACGGCGCCTGGCGGTCCCTCCCTCGCTCCCCTCCATCATGCGCCCCCTCCGCGCCCCCCCGCGCGCGTTGCCATGCCGGACGGGTTATAGTAGTATGAAAATCATGCGAAAAACAGCCACTTCCACCATCTTTCCGACATTTTTCCTGGCGGGGATCATCCTGCTCCTTCCCGGTTTCCCGGGGACGTCGCTGGCGGATATCTACCGCTGGGAAGATGAAAGCGGGGGTATCCATTATACCGACGACATCGGCAACATCCCCGAGAAGTTCCGGGGCCGCCGGAAACCGATCCTGAAAAGCCCCCCCGAGGCGGGCCGACCGTCACTTTCCACGATGGAAGCCCCCCCCCGCCCGACGAACGTTTTCCCGCTTTCCCCCCCGGAAGGCATCGCCCCCGAGGAGATCCCGCCCCGGGGAGAGGACGTCACCGGCCAGGCGGAACAGCTCCGGGCCAAGATCTCGGCGAAGGAGCGGTTCATCGAGGGGGTCGACCGGAAGCGTTCCCAAATCCTCAACCCGCTCGGAAACCGGTTCGTCTCCCCGGAAGACCTGGAACTGTACGGGAAGTACAAGGAGGAGCTGCCGCAGGACCGGGAACGCCTCCGGGAGATCTCTCCCTCGAACCCGTAAAGATCAGCCGGGCGCGAACTCCGCCGGAGGCGGACAGGCGACCGTCATCGTATCCCCGGTGGCGGGGTGACGGAACGTCACCTCTTCGGCGTGCAACATCAGCCGGTACTTCCCGGGCCCTTCCGGCGGGACGGCCCCGTACCGCCGGTCCCCCACGATGGGGTGCCCCGCGGCGGCAAGGTGCGCCCGGATCTGGTGACGCTTCCCCCTCGAGATCGTGGCGCGAACCAGCGTCACCCCGCCCCCCGAACGGACCGGCTCGACCAGGGTCCAGCGGCGGGGGTCCGGTTCCTTCCGGTCGTTCCGCACGCGGACGGCTTCGCTTCCCCCCGCATCGATCACCCAGTCGATCGACATCGGGGACGCCACCTCCCCTTCCACCAGGCAAAGGTACCGTTTCCCGAGGCGCCCCATCTCCCGTTCGTGCTGCAGGGCGGCCAGGGCCTCCCGCGTGAGGGCCGCCGGCACGGCGCCGCTGGTGGCGTAATCCAGCCGCGTAAGGAGCGTCAGCCCCGGCACGGGGGCGATGCCGGCGACGTGGGGGAACCGTTCCCGGAGGAAGCCCGCCAGCGTGCCCGGCTCGTTCGGCCGCTGCGGTTCGGTATGGACGTCATGGGGCTTGCAAAGGACGGCGACGTGCCCGTCCGCGTAGGCGACGGACGCGCCCGGCAGATCGCAGGGACAGGGAAGCCAATCGCCGCTCTCCGCGATGGCATCCACGGTCACCGTCTCCCCTTCCCGGACCGGCCGGCCTTTCGTCCCCTTTTCCCCTTCCACGCGGACCGCTCCGGATTCCAGGGCGTACCACACCCCGCGCGGCGGCAACCCGGGAAACCGGTTCCGGAGGAACCGGTCCAACCGCAACCCGGCCTCCGCCCGGGCCACGAGCAGTTTCTGGTTTCTCAACATGACCGGGAATATACTGGAATCATTGGAGGGAACAATCCCGTCAACCCGGACGCCCGGTCACCGGAAAGGAGGGGTACCGCCATGTACAAGAAGATCCTTGTCCCGTTGGACGGATCCGCCTTGGCGGAGCGGGCCATCTGGCACGCCGAGGAGATCGCCAGGGGGTCCGACGCAGAGATCGTTCTCCTGCAGGCCGTATATGTTCCCATGCCCGTCGTTCCCGAATCCGCCCTGCTGACCGAAAGGAAATTCCTCGACAAAGTGACCATGGAAGCCGCCGGGTACCTGGAACGGGTCGCCGCGGAACTGCGCGCTTCGGGCCGCAAGGTCCGCACGGTGATCGACGAACGGCCGCCGACGGACGCGATCGTGCACGTCTCCGAACAGGAGCAGGCGGACCTGATCGTGATGAGCACCCATGGGCGAAGCGGGCTGTCCCGCCTCGTGATGGGAAGCATCGCCGAGAGCGTCCTCCGGGCGACCCACCGGACGATCGTGTTCGTCAAGCCGGAACGCCCCGCCGTGACGGCAAGGCATCAGAAGGAAAACCGGATCGCCGGCTCCGAGTGACTCGCCGAAAGCCCCCGGCTCCCCGCGCCGGGGGCGCCCCCCCTCGCCTCCTTACTCCTCGATCACGGTCGCCTTCAGGATGACGACCGGCGTTTTCGGAACGTCCTGGTGCCCCCCCGCGGAACCGGTGGGGACGGCACGGATCTTGTCCACCGCGTCCATCCCCTGGATCACCTTCCCGAACACGGCGTAACCGTACTCCGGCGGGGTTTTCCCGCGATGGTTGAGAAAATCGTTGTTCACCGTGTTGATGAAGAACTGCGCCGTGGCGGAGTCGACCACCCCGGTTCGCGCCATCGCAACCGTTCCCCGATCGTTTTTCAGCCCGTTGTCCGCCTCGTTCCGGATCGGCGGACGTTTCGCCCTCCGCTCCTGCATCTCCTTCGTGAAGCCGCCTCCCTGGATCATGAAGTCGCCGATCACGCGGTGGAAGATCAACCCGTCGTAGTGCCCCTCCCGGACGTAGGTGAGGAAGTTCTTCACGCTGACGGGAGCGACCTCCGGGTTCAGCTCCAGCTGGATGATCCCCATGCTCGTTTCGAGCGAAACCAAGGTTCTGCCTCCTTTGCGGGCGATGTCCTTGCCGATCGCCGCCCCGCAGAAGACCGCCAGGACGGCCGCCGCCGTGACTATTTTCCGCATCGAACACCCCCGATGAATGGTTGAGACATCAGTATAACGGCATTTCCACATTTCCTCCTCAATTCGTGCACATTGTTGAGTCTATAATGTTCCCGATGACGAATTCCCGGTACGGCTTCCCGCCGCACATACTGTGCATCCTTCTCGCCCTCTGTGCCTTCCCGGGCCGTGCGGGCGGCGCCGAGGCGGCGGCGCTGTCGATCGGCGACGCGGTGCGGATCGCCATCGAGCGGAACCTGGGATTGCGGGCGGCGGCGCACGGTCCGGCCATCTCCGAAACCGACATCCGGAAAGCCCGCTCGATCTACGACCCTTCGCTCTCGTTTCTTCTCGACCACCGCGGATCGAACCTGCAGGCCGCCCCGCAATCCTTTTTCGTCGACCGGAGCCGTTCCTTCGATTTCGACGCGTCGTTGTCCCAGCTGCTCCCCACCGGCGCCACGGCGTCCGCCTCCTTCACCAACCTCTGGTACAAGGACAACCTCGACCTGCCGGGATCCCGCTTCGCCCAGCCGGAGTTGACCCTTTCCTTTTCCCAGCCGCTTCTGAAAGGTTTCGGAAAAGACGTTACGGAGCGCAGCATAACGACCGCGGAAGACGCGATGGATTCCGCCCTCGCGGACTGGAACCAGCAGGCGCTGGGCACGGCCGCCGCCGCGAGGAACCAGTATCTCGCCCTCGTCAAGGCGCGCGAGAGCCTTGCGACGAGGCGGGCGTCCCTGGCCCTGGCCCGCCAGGTCCACGCGGAGAACGAAGGCCGCGTGAAGGCGGGGGTTCTCGCGGCCTACCAGCTGCAGGATTCCATGCTGGGGGTGCTCCGGCGGCATAAGGAGCTCCTCGACGCGGAGCGCGCCGAAAAGGACGCGGCCGACCAGCTCCGCGTCACGCTGCACATGCTCCCCGGCACGCCGATCGAAACGACGGAAACGGCCGCACCCGAGCCGTTCGGACACTCGGAGGACGATGCGTTGCGGACGGCGCTATCGCGGCGGCCTGACCTCGTGAAAGCGCGCGTGGCCGTTCGCACCGCGGAATTCAACGAGCGGGTATCCGGCAACCTCGTCCTCCCCTCCCTCGCCCTGGAAGGCGCCGCCGGGTTGACGGGGCTCGACACGGATTACGGCAACGCCTTCGACGACATGCGCGGCGGCAGGTATCCGACCTGGTCCGTGGGCCTTCGCTTCTCCTATCCCCTCGGGAACCGCTTCGCCCGGGCCGACCTCGCGGCAAGCCGCCTGAAGGCGAGCCAGGCGCGCACCCAGCTTTCCGCCGCCGAGGAATCCGCCGGACTGGAAGTCCGGGCCGCCCTGCGCGCGGTCGAAACGCAGAGGGAACAGATCCCCGTGACCACCCAGGGTGTAACGGCCGCGGATACGCTCCTGGCGTCCTACCTGAAACGCCAACAGCTCGGCCTGGCCACCACCAAGGACCTCCTCGACGTCGAGGCCGGCGCGACGCAGGCCCGGGAGAACGACATCGCGGCGCGGGCGGATTACCAGGCCGCCCTTACCGATCTTTGGAGGGCGACGGGGGAGCTCCTCGACCGCCAGGGGATCCGGCTCGACGGGAACGCCTCGATATCCGGGATACGGAAGGAAACTCCATGAAGAAACTCCTGATCGGAGCGGTCCTTGCGGCGGTCGCCGCCGGCGGGGCCTACTTCTACCTGGGGAAGGACAACGGCGCGGGCGGCTACCGCACCGGGAAGGTCGAGCGGGGCGACATCCTCGACACGATCACCGCGACGGGGAACATCAACGCCGTGGCCACCGTATCGGTCGGCAGCCAGATCTCGGG
>JAJZRM010000250.1 GCA_021802685.1 Deltaproteobacteria bacterium
AAAAACCACCGGATTCTACAAGCCGGATGAAAAAATGGTCAAGAAACACATCGTGAAGTTAAAGAATATGCGAAAAGAAAGGGACAATGGAAGGGTAAGAACCGCACTATCGAATTTGAAGAGGGTTACCGGAAATCCGGCCGGGAATAAAAACAACCGGTTTTCGCCTATTGTCGAGGCCGTCAAGGCATATGCAACGGTAGGCGAAATCATGGATACCTTCAGGGATGCATTTGGTGAATATCAGGAGATTACAGGAATCTGAACCCTTCGATAAATGGGCTGGACGGGTGCGTGGCGCGTAAACTCTTTTGTTCCAGGAGGGGATGAATGGGCGCAGGAAGAAAAATAAGGATTCTGCTGGCGAAGCCGGGGTTGGACGGCCATGATCGGGGGATCAAGCTGCTCGCGCTGGCTTTTCGGGATGCGGGGATGGAGGTCATATACCTTGGAAGGCATCGGTCACCCCAGGAAATTGTCCGGGCGGCGATCCAGGAAGACGTCGACGTCATCGGATTGAGCAATCTTTCCGGATCGTACAAGGAATTGTTCCCGAAGGTAATCAAGATCCTGAACAAGAGCAAGATGAACAGCATCAAGGTGATAGGCGGTGGAATCATCCTGGATGACGATATCAAGGACATGGAAAAACTAGGGATAAAGATGTTCCCGATCAATAGCCGCACGGGTGAGATCATCGACTACATCAAAGGTTGCGTGAACTGGAATTGAGCTCTGTTCCATGGAACGTATTGATGAATATCATCATGGATATCGACACATATTAGCAGCGCTTGCCGGGAAACGGCTGGAGATACGTGATGGAAAATAAAAAAAACGTGTTGGTGGTCGGAGGAGGGACCATGGGCCAGGGGATTGCCCTGGTATGTGCCCTTTCCGGCTATGAGACGACGGTAGTCGACCTGCCTTCGGTCCAGCCGCGGATTCGCGCAGGCGTGGAAAAGTTCCTTGCCGACCGCGTCAAGAAGGGGAAGCTGACCGCCGCGGGGATGCAATCGACGCTTGCGGCCATCCACGTGACGGACGGGATGGATGCCGCGGGGGAGGCCGACTGGGTGATCGAGGCGATCGTCGAGGACCTCGACGCGAAGAAAAAACTGTTTGCCGACCTGGAGAACCGGGTGAGGCCGGACGCGGTGATCGCAACGAATACTTCCTCGTTGAGCGTTACCGCGATGGCGGCGGCGATGCGGAATCCGGGATCCGTCGTCGGGCTCCATTTCTTCAACCCGTCCACGGTGATGCCCCTGGTCGAAGTCGTGAGGACCTGTTGGACGGACGACGCGCTGCTGAAGAAGGCGTTCGATTTCGTCAAGTCGATACGGAAGTTCCCGGTCCTCGTGACGGACACCCCGGGGTTCATCGTCAACCGGATATCGCGCTCCTTGACGGTGGAAGCGATCAAGATCGTGACCGAGGGGATCGCTACCCCCCGGCAGGTCGATCGGATCATGAAGATGGGCGGAAATTTCAAGATGGGTCCCTTCGAGCTGATCGACATGGTGGGAGTCGATATCAACTTCGCGGTCACCAAGACCATCTTCGGCGGTTTCTTCGGGGAACCGAGGTTCCGGCCGCAGGTCCTGCAGCAGGAGCTGCTGAACGCCGGACGTCTCGGGAGGAAGACAGGGCACGGGTTCTACGCGTACGAGACGGGAGGGAAAAAATGAGCGCGACAAAAGTCGCCGTCGTTCCGGGTCATGGCGCTCCCAAGGAGCACTGGGTGCTCCTTGGAAACGAAGGCGTGGACATATGGGACCCCGCGCGTGTGGAAAAAACGGGGGCCCTCGATCCCGAGGCGCGGATCATCTTCCTTTTTGCCGATGAGGGCTCCGCGGAGCAGAAGCGCTGGCTTGCGGCCTTGGGGCGCGGCGGATCCCGGGATGCGACGGTGGCACTCTTCTCCCCGGCGCTCTCCGTATCCGAACTGGCGATGGCATACCCATGGCCGGAACGGGTGGTGGGTTTCGGATTCCTCGAGCAGATGCTGTCTCCGGGGAACCTGATCGAGATTTCACCGGGGCTGCGTACGCTCCCCGAGGCGGTAGACGAGCTCGACGCGTTCCTGAAGGCGCGCGGGTTCCACACGGAGCGGATCGGGGATTTCTCGGGACTGGTGCTGAGGCGGATCTTGTTCATGATCATCAATGAGGCCGCCTACGCCCTCTGGGAGGGGACCGCCAGCGGCGAGGACATCGACCTGGCGATGAAGCTCGGAACGAACTACCCGATGGGACCGCTGGAGTGGGGGGACGCGATCGGACTGGACACGGTGTACAACGGACTGAGAAGCCTTCACGAAGAATACGGGGACGACCGATACCGCCCCTGCCCCCTGATCCGCAAGCTGGTGATGGCGGGATTCACCGGGAAGCTTGCGGGGCGCGGATTCTACACCCACAACATCGAGGGGGTGCCGGCATGAGCGGATCGGCCCCGGCGATTCTTCTCAAGGAAGACCGCGGATCGGTACGCATCCTGAAGCTCAATCGCCCGGAAAGGCGCAACGCCCTCGACGACGCCCTCCGGGCTGCCGTCGTCACGGAAGTCCGCGCGGCGCAGGCGGACCCGTCCGTACGGGCGATCGTCCTCACCGGCGAGGGCCCGAAGGCCTTCAGCGCCGGGGCGGACATAAATGCCCTTTTGCTGCGGACCCCAAGGGAAACGATGGATCTGTTTTCCGACGAACGGATCGATATCGTGATCGAGCGATGCGCCAAGCCGGTCGTGGCGGCCATAAACGGGTACGCGTTCGGCGGCGGGCTCGAGGTGGCGCTTTCCTGCGCGGTCCGGATCGCCTCGGAGAACGCCTCCGTCGCCTTTCCGGAGGTCAACCTTGGGATCTTCCCCGCCATGGGGGGAACGCAGCGATTGCCGCGGATCGTCGGTGTCGGGAGGGCGATCGAGATGATCCTGACCGGCAGGATCCTTCCGGCAAGGGAGGCGCTGGAATTCGGGATCGTTTCGAAGGTGGTGCCGCAGGACCGCCTCCTCGGGGAGGCCGTCGCACTGGCGGAATCGATCGTCTCGAAAGGGCCGATGGCCGTGCGGCTGGCGAAGGATGCCATCCTCACCGGCTACGGGATGACCATCGAGGAGGGGCTGCGCTACGAGAACCGGCTGGCCGCGGTCGCGATGGGGACGAAAGACAAGAAAGAGGGACTTGTCGCATTCCTCGAAAAACGCAGTCCCGTGTTCACGGGGGAGTGACGGTACCGCAAAATCCGAGACGGAACGGGGGGAGAGAAATGGAGTTCACGGAAATCATCTACGACAAAAGCGGGGGAATCGCGACGATCACGATCAACAGGCCGGAGAAATACAACGCGTGCACGCCGGTGACGGTCTACGAGCTCTCGCAGGCGCTGACGGATGCCTGGGTGGACACGAGCGTGGGCGTGGTCGTATTCACGGGCGCGGGGAACAAGGCGTTCTGCACCGGCGGCGACCAGTCGATCCGCGACAAGGGCGGCTATGCCGGAACCATCGCCGCATTGCCGCTCGAGGTGGGCTGGCAGCAGGTGTCCCTCCTGATCCGTACGATTCCAAAGCCGGTCATCGCCCGCGTGAACGGGTACGCGATCGGTGGAGGGCACGTCTTCCATGTCGTATGCGACCTCTCCATCGCCTCGGATACCGCCCAGTTCGGACAGGCAGGGCCCCGGGTGGGGAGTTTCGACCCCGGCTACGGCACGGGGGATCTCGCGCGGGCCGTGGGGATGAAGAAGGCCAAGGAGATCTGGTACATGTGCAGGCGTTACTCCGCGAAGGAGGCCCTGGAGATGGGCCTCGTCAACGCGGTCGTCCCCCCGGACAAGCTCGATGAAGAGGTCGGGAAATGGTGCCGGGATCTCCTGGAAAAGAGCCCCACCGCATTGAAGATGCTCAAGTACGCGTTCCACGGGGAGACGGACGGCGTGGTCGGGGTCTCCAATCTCGGTGTCGGGGGACTCAGCATGTTCTACGAGACGGACGAGTCGCTGGAAGGCAAGGCCGCCTTCATGGAGAAGAGAAAGCCGGACTACAACAAGTTCCGGTGAGCCGGTGAACGGGAATCCGGGGATGGCGCCGGGGATGATCACGGGAGCCGGGAAAGGCCGAACCGATGGGCGATAGGTCGAAATTCATGGCGCAACCCGGCAGGATCGGGACCATGGAGCTCAAGAACCGGCTTGTCGTTCCCGCCATGTGCATGAATTACACGCGTCGGGGACACCTTACCGAGCGGGCAGCGCACCATTACGGGCTGCGCGCGAAGGGCGGGGCCGGCCTGGTGATCGTCGAGGCGACGACGATCGACTACCCCATCGGCCGTTCGGTGTTGAACCCATCGATTTCCGACGATTCGTTCATCCCGTCGTTGCGTCGCGTGGCGGATGAAATCCACGGGAACGGAGCGAAGACCGTCCTCCAGCTCGTGCACTCCGGGAGGCAAACGTCTCCGGGGCATTGCGGGTCCCAGCCGGTCTCCTGCTCCGCCGTCGGGACCGCCAGATCTTCCGCCGCCGCACCCCGCTCCCTTACCCTGTTCGAAATCAGGGAGACCGTCGGAAAGTTCGGCCAGGCGGCCCTGCGGGCGAGGAGGGCGGGGTTCGACGGCGTGGAGCTCCATTTCGCCCATGGCTATCTCGCGAGTTCGTTCCTTTCGCCGTTCCTGAACAGGCGCACCGACGAATACGGGGGGATGGCCGGCGGGATCCGGTTCTGCCGCGAGGTGGTCGAGGAAGTGCGGCGGAGCGGCGGCGGCGACTTCCCGATCCTGTGCCGCATCAACGGAGACGACTTTTCCTTCGAAGGCGGGGTCACGCACATCGACTCCCGCATGATCGCCGTGGCCCTGGAGCGATCGGGCGTGGATTGCATCAATGTCTCCGCCGGGGTCCGGGAATCAAGCGACAACCTGCATGACCAGACCATGGCGTCGCCGAGAGGGTC
>JAJZRM010000251.1 GCA_021802685.1 Deltaproteobacteria bacterium
GCCCTTTTCCGCCTCGTATCCGAAGCGCATCGGATCCGGCTGGCGCACCTCTTCGACCCGGTCCTGGCCGTTCACACCTCGGAGGTCGAGCCGCTTCCGCACCAGATTACCGCGGTGTACGAAGCGCTCCTGCCTCGCCAGCCGTTGAGGTTTCTCCTTGCCGATGATCCAGGCGCGGGAAAAACCATCATGGCCGGGCTGCTGATCAAGGAGATGATCGTCCGGGGAGACCTCCAGCGGTGCCTCGTCGTTTGCCCAGGCAGCCTCGCAGAGCAGTGGCAGGACGAGCTCTACCGCCGTTTCCAGCTTCCGTTCGAGATTCTTACCAACGACAAGCTGGAGGCCGCCAGGACCGGGAACTGGTTCCTGGAGACCAACCTCGTCATCGCTCGATTGGACAAGCTGTCCCGGAACGAAGACGTCCAGGAGAAGCTTAAAAGCCCGGACTGCCGATGGGACCTGGTCATCTGCGACGAAGCCCACAAGATGTCCGCCACCGTATTCGGGACGGAGACTTCCTACACCAAGCGATACCGGCTCGGCCAGCTTCTTTCGACCCTGACGCGTCATTTCCTGCTCATGACCGCAACGCCGCACAACGGAAAGGAGACCGATTTCCAGCTTTTCATGGCCCTTCTCGACGGCGATCGTTTCGAAGGGCGATTCCGCGACGGGGTCCATTCGACTGACGTCTCCGACCTGATGCGCCGGATGGTCAAGGAAGACCTGCTCAAGTTCGACGGCACGCCCCTTTTCCCGGAGCGGATCGCCTACACGGTGCCTTACAAGCTCTCCGAGGCCGAAGCGCAACTTTACAAGGAAGTCACCGAATACGTCCGCAACGAGTTCGACCGCGCGGAGGCGCTCCGGAACGAGAAACGGGCGGGCACCGTCGGATTCGCGCTGACGGTCCTTCAGCGCCGCCTGGCCTCGTCTCCCGAGGCGATCCTTCAATCCCTTCGCCGCCGCCGGGAGCGCCTGGAAGGCCGATTGAGGGAAATGGAACTGCTCCAGCGGGGAGGCAGGAACGCCCAAGCCATCCCACAGGAGGGCCCCGTTCTCGGCGCCGATGACATCGAGGATCTCGAAGATGCGCCGGACGACGAGGTTGCCGCAGCGGAAGAGGAGATCCTCGACCAGACCACCGCCGCGAGCACCATCGCCGAACTTAAGGGCGAGATCGAAACGCTCTCGCGTCTCGAAGCGCTGGCTCTCGCGGTTCGCCGGAGCCGGGAGGATACGAAGTGGAAGGAACTCTCCGCGCTTCTCGGGGAGATTTTTACGCCCGCGTTGCTCGCCGACCGGGTCAAGGAGGCAGATCCTCCCCCCTACGGGGCCGGTCCCATCGCCAAACCGGTTCCGTCCTCGCGCCAGAAGCTGGTCTTGTTCACGGAACACCGCGATACGCTGAATTACCTTGAGCAGCGAATCACGACATTGCTGGGCCGGCAGGATGCCGTCGTCATCATCCACGGAGGGATGGGGCGCGAGGATCGCCTGAAGGCGCAGGAATCGTTCCGGCACGATCCCGACGTCCGGATCCTGTTGGCTACCGACGCGGCCGGAGAGGGGATTAACCTCCAACGAGCCCACCTCATGGTGAATTACGATCTCCCCTGGAACCCCAATCGTCTCGAGCAACGGTTCGGGCGGATTCACCGGATCGGACAGACCGAGGTCTGTCACCTGTGGAACCTGGTTGCTGAGGAAACCCGGGAAGGAGATGTGTACCGGACGCTGTTGGACAAGCTCGAGCAGGCGCGTCAGGCGCTTGGGGGGCGAGTATTCGACGTTCTCGGCAAGCTCCAGTTCGAAGGGCTTCCTCTGAGGGACCTGTTGGTAAAAGCGATCCGATACGGCGAGCGGCCGGAGGTGAGGGCCCGGCTGGAACAGGTGGTTGCCGACGTCTTCGATCGGGCGCACCTCCAGGAGGTCCTCGAGGACAGGGCTCTCGCCCACGATGCCATGGATGTGACGCGCGTGCGGCGCATTCGGGAGGATATGGAACGAGCGGAGGCCCGACGCCTTCAGCCCCACTACATCGAGTCGTTCTTTCTCGAGGCATTCAGGAATCTGGGAGGGAAATGGAAACAGCGGGAGCCGAGGCGGTACGAGATTACCCACGTTCCCGCGCCGGTCCGTAACCGCGATCGCCTCATCGGCACGGGCCAGCCGGTTCTTCCCCGTTATGAGCGGATTGCGTTTGAAAAGGCGCTCGTGTCCCCCCAGGGCCAGCCGCTTGCGGCTTTCGTCTCCCCGGGGCATCCGCTCCTGTACTCCACGATCGATCTGACCCTTGAACGGCACCGCGACTTGCTGCGCCGGGGAGCGGTCCTGGTGGACGAACGGGATCCGGGGACACACCCCCGCGTGCTCTTCTACCTCGAACACGCCATCCAGGATGCCGGCCTTACCAGGTCGGGCGAGCGCAGGGTCATCTCCAGGAAAGTGCTCCATGTGGAGATCGACGCAGCGGGAAATACCCGTCATCTCCAGTATGCGCCGTATCTCGATTACCGGCCGTTAGCCGAAGGGGAGCCTGGCTTTGAAGCGATCTTGGCCAGACCCGAATGCGCCTGGATAGGCCGGGACATCGAGGGGAAGGCACAGACACATGCGGTATCCCGGATCGTTCCCGATCACCTCCTGGAGGTGCGTTCCCGCAGGCAGGAACTGGTCGACAAGACGCTGGCCGCCGTCAAGGACCGGTTGACCAAGGAAATCATCTACTGGGATCACAGGGCCGAGGAGCTCAAGCTCCAGGAGCAGGCCGGAAGACCCAACGCCAGGCTCAACTCCGGCGAGGCCAGGAAACGGGCGGACCTCCTCCAGGGCCGCCTCGAAAAAAGGCTGGAGGAATTGAAGCTCGAACGGCAGGTGTCCCCATTGCCTCCCGTGATCCTCGGCGGCCTGCTCGTGGTTCCGGCGGGCCTTCTTGTGGCCATGGCGGGGCGGGAGGTTCCACCTTTGCCGGAACCTGTCGATACGCAGGCCGCCGCCGCGCGGGCCCGCGCCATCGTCATGGAAATCGAGCGATCCATGGGCTTCGATCCGACCGACCGGGAAACCGAGAAACTCGGGTACGACATCGAGAGCCGGGTCCCCGGCACGGGCAAGTTGCGTTTTCTCGAGGTCAAGGGGCGTATTACAGGCGCGCCAACGATAACCGTCACGAAAAACGAGATCCTCTACTCGCTCAATAAACCTGACGATTTCATCCTGGCGATCGTGGAGTTCTTGGATGACCGCACCTACCGTGTCCATTACTTGCGGCAGCCTTTCCAGCGGGAACCGGATTTCGGCGTGACGAGTGTGAATTACGATTTTTCGGAATTACTGGCGCGGGCAATGAGACCAACGTGATGTGCTATAATTTAGATGGCAATCTTTGCGCTAAATGTGCAAATATTGCGCTGAAACTCCATTTACGGAGGTGTTTCGGTGCTGATTGAATTCAGGGTTGCGAATTTTCGATCCATCCGGGACAGCCAGTCTCTGAGCATGGCAGCAAATGCAAGCGCCGATCTGCGGGAAAGCAACACGTTTCAGACCGGCGTCAAGGGCCTCCCGTCCCTCTTGCGCTCAGCAATCCTCTTCGGCCCGAATGCCGGGGGCAAGAGCAACCTCGTCAAGGCTTTCCACTTCATGCAGTGGTTTGTCCTGAATTCGCAGAAGCAACAGCAGGGACAAGCCATTCCGGTTGTTCCATTCAGGCTGAGCCCATCGACAGCCGGCGAGCCGAGCGAATTCGAGGTCGAACTTGTGCAGGACGGCGTTCGATACCAGTACGGATTCACCGTTTCGCCCGAGAGGGTGCGCTCCGAGTGGCTCATCGCATACCCGCAGGGGAGGCCGCAACGATGGTTTGAGAGGGAGTTCAACCGGGAAACCGGCATCGACGATTACGACTTCAGCCCTCTCTTCCTCGGGGGTACCCGCAGGCAACTTTGGAAAGAGACCACGCGTGGAAACGCCCTGTTCCTTTCCACTGCGATCCAGTTGAACAACGAACAGCTTCTGCCGCTCTTTAACTGGTTCAAGGACCGGTTGGCGGTGGTCCTGCCGAGCGACCAGATCCGGCAGGATTATTCCCTCCGGTTGCTGGAAGGCGAGGACGGTCATGCGCGCATGATGGCTTTCATGAATGCGGCCGATATCAATATCGACGGGATCGAGGTGCAGAAAAAAAGTTTTGCACCCGAGATGCTTCCGCCGGACATGCCCGAGCCGATCCGTGAAGTCATTCTCCGCGACCTGAAGGACAAGAAGATGGCCAACGTTCGCATTCGCCATCTTGGGGAGAGCGGCGAGACGGTCGAGTTCGGACTTGGAGACGAGTCCGACGGAACGCAGAAATTGTTCTGGATCGCCGGCCCGTGGCTGGACGTGCTTGGTAAGGGGCGCGTGTTGGTGATCGACGAACTGGACACGCATCTGCACCCGGTGCTGGTGCATTACCTGGTGGGATTGATGCATAGCGGTGCGACGAACCCGAGCAACGCCCAGTTGCTGTTCACGACGCACAACACGTCATTGATGGATGTTGATTCCATCCGGCGCGACCAGGTCTGGTTCGTGGAGAAGAAGGCCGATAATTCGACGAACGTTTATCCACTCTCCGATTTCCACCCGCGGAAAAAGGAGGCATTGGAACGTGGTTACCTGAAGGGGCGTTACGGCGCCCTGCCCATCATCCGCAAAGGGATGGGGCATGGAGCGTAGGGTACGGGAATCACGCCTTGCCGCCGCCCTTCGCCGGCGCAGACCGACTCGCGAGCCCTATGATCGCATTCTGATCGTCTGTGAAGGGGAGAAGACGGAGCGTCTGTATTTCGAGGACTTCCGCGGCCACTTCCGATTGAGCAGCGCCAATGTCGAGATTGCGAAGAACGACCTGGGGAGCAGCCCGATCAGCGTGGTCGA
>JAJZRM010000252.1:0-4459 GCA_021802685.1 Deltaproteobacteria bacterium
TGGAAGAGGGGGGTCCCGGAGGGAGACAGGACGGCGCTCTCGAAAGCCGGAGCGGCCGCGTCGCGGTCCCGGTCCCAGGCGTATTCGAGGTTCACCTCGGTGGACAGCAGTTCCCGTTCCGGCGGGATCCCCCGGATGGCGTGGGCGATGAAGAACCCGGGGTTTCCGCCGGGACGGTTCCGGATGTACAGCAGGCTGTTGCCGGAAGCTAAATGGGCCAGGGCCCTGGAGGTCGTCGGAGGGGGCGGACACGTTTCTCCGAACAACGATTCCGCCAGGGAGCCCTCGCGGAAGCGGGTTACGCCGAGGAATAGCCGATTCCGGGACAGTCCCTCCCGACTCGGGGAGGAGCGGAAGGGGAGGGGTTCCGCGTTTCCGGCGATCGCGGCGGCGAATTCCACGTGGTCCTTCACGTTGGAGAACCCCCCATGGATCGACATGGCGATCTCCCGGCTCTGAAGACGCATCCGGCGCACCGTTTCCTGGTGGAACTTCGCCTCCACCTGCCGAAGCGACAAGTATCCGAATACGGCGCCGGGAACCGCGATGCAAAGCGCGAGGAGGAGGAGCATCCGCCGTTCGAACGATGACCGCTTGATCGGGCTGGAGGAGGCCAAGCGAGACCTACGGATCGTACACCGACGCCTTGCCGTAGAAGGCGCCGTCGTTGGCGCGGATGATGTCGTCGCGGCTGGGGCCGCTCGTGAGCGGCTTGTTGCTCGTCCCGTCGGGTCCCATGCTGTACAGGTCGAAGTCCGAGTTGATGGGATGAAGGCTGTGGTCCTTCCGCGCATGGTTCAGGTTTCCGGGCCGCCCGAAGATCGGCAGGTACTGGTACGGATTTCCCCAAGGATCGGTAAGGCGCAGGACGATGCCGAAGTTTATGACGGCTAGGTTGTCCGGCAGGTTGGAGGGGTCTTCGACCATGATCGTTTTCAGCTTCCATGAAATGGTCTGGAGGTCGGTGATGGCGGCGGTCTCGTTGTTCTTATCGAGGTAACGCCGGTAGCTGGGAACGGCGATCGCCGCGAGGACTCCCGCGATGGCGACGGCGATCGACAGCTCTACAAGGGAGAATCCGCGCGACGATGAATGCGGGGCCGATCTTCTTTTCACGTCGGCTTCCTCCATGTCCCAGGATGCCTCATGGGACGCACAGGGAACTTATCGGAAAAGCAGTGGAAAACTTTATACGGTCGGGAGGAGGTCTCGGCAATTCCGTGTTATTGCTTTGACAGGAACCGGCGGATCGTGGAAAATATGCGTTCACAAGGTGGGGGAGTAGCTCAGCTGGGAGAGCACCACGTTCGCAACGTGGGGGTCGAGGGTTCAATCCCCTTCTCCTCCACCACCTTTCTTCATTTTTCCATCCAGACAATGGTTGCGGGGATTGAACCGGCTTCGGGCGCCGACGGGCGGGAGCCCCTCCCGCGGTCGAAATAATCCTGGCCGAGAGGCACGCGTCAGACCGAAGCCGCGCCGCTTCAGTCCCGGCCCGCGCCGATGACCTCCCGTACCTTCAGGAGCAGTTCCTTCTGCTTGAAGGGCTTCTGGAGAAAGGGATGTCCCTTGCCGAGAACCTCCTTTTGTATCTCGGCGTCCTCCGCATTGCCGGACATGAAAAGCACTTTCATCCCGGGCCGGACGGCCTTCAGGCGGGCTGAAAACTCCACCCCCCCCATCTCCGGCATGATGACGTCCGTGATCAGGAGGTCGATCCGCCCCTCATGCCCTTCGCAAAAGCGAAGCCCGGCGATCCCGCCGCCGACCGTCAGCACCTTGTACCCCTTTCCGGAGAGGACCGACGCGACGAGGTCCCGCACCGACCTCTCGTCCTCGACGACGAGGACGGTCTCCGTGCCCTTCAACGGATCGGCGATGGGATCCTCCTCCCGGGCCTCCACCCACTCCTCCGAGGTCCGGGGGAAATACACGCGGATCGTCGTCCCCTTCCCGACCGCGCTCTCCAGGTCTATGTAGCCGCCGCTCTGCTTGACGATGCCGTAAACCGTGGCCAGGCCCAGGCCGGTCCCCTTGCCGGCCTCCTTGGTCGTGAAGAACGGCTCGAAGACGTGGGAGATCGTCTCCTCGTCCATTCCGCACCCCGTGTCCCGCACGGTGAGCAGCGCGTGCGGACCGGGACTCGCTCCCTTGTGGTCCTGCGCGAAGGCCTCGCTCAGCACCACGTTGGCGGTGGCCAGGGAAAGCGACCCTCCGTGAGGCATCGCGTCCCGGGAGTTGACCGCGAGGTTCATGATCACCTGTTCGATCTGGGACGGGTCGACCAGCACGTTCCAGAGGCGAGGCTCGGTGGCGGAGGTCAGCAGGATTTTCTCCCCGATCAGCCTCTGGAGCATCCCTTCGATGCCGGTGACGATGTCGTTCAGGGAGACGACCTTCGGCTGCAGGACCTGCTTCCTGCTGAACGCCAGGAGCTGGCGCGTGAGCTGGGAGGCCCGGTTCCCGGCCTTGAGGATTTCCTCGACCTTGGGCCGCTCCGGGTTGTCCGGGGGGAACTTCAAGAGCAGGAGTTCGCTGTACCCCGTGATCACCGTTATCAGGTTGTTGAAATCGTGGGCGATGCCTCCCGCGAGCTGGCCGACCGCCTCCATTTTCTGCGCCAGGCGCAGCTGCTCTTCCAGGTTCTTGCGCTCGGTGATGTCGATGGTGAAGCCGGCGAGAAGGGGAGGTTTTCCCTGCTTGATGATCGGGAACTTGATGGTCGTATAGAACCTGCCCGCCAGTTCCTCCTCGACCTCGATCAGCTTGCCCCCCTTCAACACGTTCAGGTCGTCTTCGATCATGCTCCTGGCGAGTTCGGACGGGAACAGTTCGTCCATGGTTTTGCCGAGGATTTCATCGATCGGCATCCCGAGCATTTTCTCGTAGTTCCTGCTCAGGCGGATGGCCCGGATTTCATGGTTCTTGAAAAACACGTAGATGGGGCTGTGCTCCATGAACGATCTGAAGATGTCCTCGCTTTCCTCCAGCGCCTCCTCGGTCCGCCTGCGATCGGTGATATCCATGATGAAGCCGTGCCACAGGGTGCTTCCGTCCGCAAGCCGCTCTGGCAGGGCATCTCCCATCCGCCAGCGGACGCCCTGTTTGGGAAGCGCCACCCGGAACTCGTGATGCCATGGCTTCAGCGCGCGCGCGGAATCCGTGAAGGAAACGACGGCGCCGCCGCGGTCCTCCGGATGCAGGACGGCGAAGAAGGGGGAGGCGTCTTCCAGCACCTGTTCCGGTGAGACCTCGAACATTTCCCGGACCCCGCGGCTGGCGAAGGGGAAACAGGCATGCCCGTCCGGGAAAAGCCGAAATTGGAAGAGGACCCCGGGAAGGTGTTCGGACAGCTTGGCGATGAGATCGTGGCCTTGCGGCGGCTTTTCCGATGCCAATTTCGACGGTCCCCCGGCCAGGACGATGGAACCAGTCTATTCCACATTCCGCCATTTCGCCGATGGGAATGCCCGATTCCGCGAGCCGCCGCCGTAGTATCATCCCGTAATGAGCTTGCCCGACCGCGCACCCCTGTTCGTCGAAGTGGCCGTGCCGCTCCCCATCGACCATCCCTTCACGTACCGGGTGCCTGCGGATGAGGAGGAGCGGGCCCGGGTGGGCGCCCGCGTCCTCGTGCCGTTCGGGAGGCGGAAGCTGACCGGACTGGTGACGGCGGTCACCGACGCGTCGGCCCTCGGCGGGAGGGAAGCGAAGGACCTCCTCGCCTTTCTCGACGACGAACCGTACATCTCCGGGCGCCATGTCGCATTCCTCCTGGCGGCGGCGCGCGAATCGCTCGCCCCGGCGGGGGAGATGCTGAGGGCGGCGCTTCCCCGCGGTCTTCCCCGGAAAGAATCCCCGGCGGCGGCGCGGACGGAGGCGTTCTACCGGCTTCCGCCGGCCGCGCCGGACGGAAAACCGACCCCCAAGCAGCGGCTGGTGTTCGATGCGATCCGGGCGGCGGGCGCGCTGTCCGCATCCGATCTCTCCGCGCGCGTCCCCGGGGGCGCCGAGGCGGCGAGGCGGATGGCGGCCAGGGGCCTGCTCCTCGCGGAAACGCGCCTCCGGCCCGTGGGGCTTTCCGCCGCGCACCTCTCCGACATGTCGGGGGAGGTCGTCCCCACGGGGCACCAGGAGGCGGCGCTTGCGAAGATCGGCGTGGCCGTCGCATCAGGCGGGCATGCCGCCTTCGTCCTGCACGGCGTCACCGGTTCGGGGAAGACGGAAGTGTACCTGCGGGCGGTCGAGCAGGCGCGGGCGGGCGGCCGGCAGTCGATCTTCCTCGTTCCGGAAATCGCCCTCACCCCCCAGTTGCTGGGCCGGGTGCGGTCCCGGTTCGGCGACGGCGTCGCGGTGCTCCACAGCGGCCTTTCCCCCGCCGAGCGGACGGCCCAGTGGCGCAAAGTGCGCGCCGGGGAAGTGTTCCTCTGCGTGGGCGCGCGCTCCGCGGTCTTCCTCG
>JAJZRM010000252.1:4469-4904 GCA_021802685.1 Deltaproteobacteria bacterium
TCCGATCTTTCTCTCCTTTCCCCGCCCTTGGGCTCCTGGTGGTCGACGAGGAGCACGACGCCGCGTACAAGCAGGAGGACGGCGTCCGGTACCAGGCGAGGGACCTGGCCCTTCTCCGCGGGCGGATGGAAAACGCCGTGGTCCTCCTGGGTTCGGCCACCCCTTCCGCCGAGTCGTGGCACCGCGCGCGGACGGGCGGTGCGGCGTTGTTGACCCTCCCCGAGCGGATCGGGGAGAGCGAAATGCCCGGGATCCGGATCGTGGACCTGAAAGGGCAGGCCGGCCGGCGGGGGGCGGACCGGTACTTCTCCCCGGAGCTCGAAGCCGCCATCGATGAAACCCTTGCCCGCGGCGAAAAGGCGATGCTCTTCCTCAACCGGCGGGGTTTCGCCTCCGCCCTCACTTGCCTCGACTGCGGGACCACGGAGATCGGAA
>JAJZRM010000253.1 GCA_021802685.1 Deltaproteobacteria bacterium
GGCGCCGAGCCGCCGGCTCCCGTCTCGAAGAGCCCTCCGCCGCCGAGAAGGGGTACGATCGACAGCATCTTCGCGCTGGTGCCCACTTCGATGATCGGGAACAGGTCGGTCAGGTAATCGCGCAGGATGTTCCCGGTGACGGAGATCGTGTCTTTCCCCGCCCGGAACCGCTCCAGCGTGAATTTCATCGCTTCGACCGGAGCCAGGATGCGGACCGTAAGCCCCTTCGTATCGTGGTCCTTCAGGTACTTTTCGACCTTTTCGATGACCTGCGCGTCGTGCGCTCTTTTATTGTCCAACCAGAAAACGGCGACGGCTCCGGTGGCCCTTGCCCGGTTGACGGCCAGTTTGACCCAATCCCGGATCGGCACGTCTTTCGTCTGGCACATCCGGAAAATATCCCCTTCCTCCACCTTCTGTTCCAGCAGGGTCGTCCCGGAAGCGTCCACGACGCGGATCGTTCCGTCTCCCGGCGCCTGGAAGGTCTTGTCGTGGGAACCGTACTCTTCCGCCTTTTGCGCCATGAGACCCACGTTCGGAACCGTCCCGGCGGTCGCGGGATCGAACGCCCCATGGACCTTGCAATCCTCGATGATCGCCCGGTACGTCGTCGCATAACCCCGGTCGGGGATCATCGCCTTCGTGTCGTGCAGCTTCCCGTCCGGACCCCACATTTTCCCCGAGTCGCGAACGACCACCGGCATCGACGCGTCGACGATGACATCGTTCGGCACATGCAGGTTCGTTATGCCTTTATCCGAATTGACCATCGCGAGGGCCGGCCGCTTTCCATACACCGCCTGGATGTCCGATTCGATTTCCGCCCTTTGCGCTTCCGGCAACTTCTTTATTTTGGCGTACAGATCCGCCAGCCCGTTGTTCGCATTCACCCCGAGATCTTTCAGCACCGCGGCATGCTTTTCGAAAACATCCTTGTAGAAGACGGAAACGGCATGTCCGAACATGATCGGATCGGATATCTTCATCATGGTCGCCTTGAGGTGCAGCGACAGCAGCACGCCGCTCTTTTTCGCATCGTCGATCTGCTCTTCGTAGAATTTCCGCAAGGCGCGGACGTTCATCACCGACGCATCGATCACTTCGCCTTCCAGCAGGCCCAGCCGCTTTTTCAGGATGATCGTATTCCCGTCGCCGGAGACGAACTCGATCCGGACGTCCGTCGCCTTGTTCACCGTCGTGGATTTTTCGCTGCCGTAGAAATCTCCGCCGTTCATATGGGCCACGTGGGTTTTCGAATCTCCGGTCCAGGCGCCCATTTTGTGCGGATTCTTTCTCGCGAACCGTTTCACCGAGGCCGGCGCCCTGCGGTCCGAGTTTCCTTGCCGCAGGACCGGGTTGACGGCGCTCCCCAGAATTTTCGCATATCTCGCCTGGAGCTCCCTCTCCGCGTCGGTTTTCGGATCCTCGGGATAATCCGGAAGGTCATATCCGTGCGCCCGCAGCACCCTGATCGCATCCTTCAACTGCGGGACGGTGGCGCTGATATTGGGCAGCTTGATGATGTTGGCCTCCGGTTTCAGCGCGAGCTCCCCCAACCGCGCCAGGTAATCCGGTATTCTTTGGCTCTCCGCCAGTTTTTCGGGAAAGTTCGCGATGATCCTGCCGGCAAGGGAGATATCGCTCGTTTCCACGGAAACGCCGGTTCCCTTCGTAAACGCCCGGATGATCGGAAGAAGGGAGTAGGTCGCCAGCGCCGGCGCCTCGTCGATTTTCGTCCAGATGATCTTTGACGTTTTCGTCGTCATGTTCGCTCCTTCTTCGACCGGAGGATCAGATTACGATATCCAGATCGCTGAAAAAGTACCCGATTTCCGTTTCGGCGGTTTCCGGCGCGTCGGAGCCGTGGACGATGTTCTGCTCCACGCTGTCCGCCAGGGCGGCGCGGATGGTTCCCTGGGCCGCCTTCTTCGGATCGGTGGCCCCCATCAGCTCCCGGTTTCTGGCGATGACGTTCTCCCCTTCGAGGACCATGACGACGATCGGCCCGGAAGACATGAAGTCGGTGAGGGAGCCGTAGAAGGGACGCTCCCGGTGAACGGCGTAGAACCCTTCCGCTTCCCGCTTCGTGAGGCGCAGCATCCTCATCGCCGCGATGCGGATCCCGGCGGTTTCGAACCGGCGGATCACCTCCCCGACGACGCCCTTGCGGACCCCGTCCGGCTTGACGATGGAGAGGGTCCGCTGGTTCCCGGCCTGGCGCATCAATTCGCCCTCCTTTTCACGAGATCGTACCCGGCCAGCAGCGCCCTCTTGTTCAGGTCCTCGGTCCCTTTCGGGACGCGGGAGAGGACCGCCTTCTCCACCGCCTCGCGGCTCACCCGGCCCGTGATCGCCGCGATCGTGCCGATGGCCACGATGTTCGCGGCGAACGCCTTCCCGATCTCCTCGGACGCGGTGCGGATGATCGGAAGGCTGATCACCTTGAAGGAGCCCTTCGGGATCTCCCGGACGAAGTCCTCGTCCACGAGAAGGGTGCCGTCCGGCTTGATGTCCTTGTAATATTTCGCGCACGCCTCCTGCGTGAGGGCAAGCATCAGGTCGATCGACGTCGCCTTCGGGAAGTCGATCGTCTCGTCGGAAATGATCACCTCCGACTTCGAGGCGCCGCCCCGCGCCTCGGGACCGTACGACTGGCTCTGCACGGCGTTCTTGTTGTCGTAGATCGCCGCCGCCTCGGCGAAGATGACGCCGGCCAGGATCAGCCCCTGGCCGCCGGACCCGGAAAACCGGATTTCATATCGTCCGCTCATGGCCGCTACGCCCTCCCCTCGCCCTGCTTCTTCAATCGCTCGACCAGCCCGTAATAGGTCTTGCAATATTCGGGGACCCCCTCCTTGCGGTACAGGACGCCCATGGGGAACTTGCCGGCGGTTTTCTCGGGAGGAAGCTTCTCGAAGGCCGCCACCGGCATGAAGGTGTCCTTCATCCAGAGGAGCATGTCGGTCGGGCTCTTGAACTTGTTGCGCCGGCCGTGGGTGGTCGGGCAGGCGTTGATGATCTCGACCACCGAGAGCCCCTTGTGCTGGATCGCGTCGACGATCAGCTTGTCCAGCGCCGTGGCGTGGAACGCGGTGCCGCGGGCCACGAAGCTCGCCCCCGCGCCCTTGGCCAGCGCCGGGATGTCGAACGGCGAGTCCACGTTGCCGTACGGCATGGTGGCCGCCATGTGCCCCGTCGGAGTGGCCGGGGAGTATTGGCCGCCCGTCATCCCGTAGATGTAATTGTTGAAGACGAGGACGGTGAGGTCGATGTTCCGCCGGCAGGCGTGGATGAAATGGTTCCCCCCGATCGCGGTCGCGTCGCCGTCTCCGCTGACGACCAGGACGTGCTTGTCCGGTTTCGCCATCTTGATCCCCGTGGCGAAGGGCAGCGCCCGGCCGTGGGTCGTGTGGAGGGTGTTGAAGTCCACGTAGCCGGGAAGGCGCGACGCGCACCCGATCCCGGACACCATGGCGATGTCGTCTTTGGGAAGCTTCAGCGAATCGACGGCCCGCAGGATGGACTTGAAGATGATGCCGTAGGTGCAGCCGGGGCACCAGATGTGCGGGAGCTTCCCCCCGCGGATGTACTGGCTGTAATCGAACGCCATCTACATGACCTCCTTGATCCGGGCGACGATCTGCGCCGGGGTGATCGGGTCTCCGTCGACGCGGTGGATCCCTTCGATCCCGCAGCGTCCCTTCGAGCACCGGTCCACCTCGTGGATGATCTGCCCCAGGGAGAGCTCGGGTACGATGATCTTCCGGACGCGCCCGGACAGCCCCGCGACCTGTTCCTCGGGAAACGGCCAGATGGTCAGGGGCCGGAAAAGCCCCGCCTTGACGCCTTCCGAACGGACCTGGTTCACCGCCGTCTTCGCGGACCGCCCGGACACGCCGTAGGCGAAGACCGCCACCTCGGCGTCTTCGAGCAGGTACTCCTCGAATTTCACGATGTCCGCCCGGTTCGAATCCACCTTCCGGATGAGCCGCAGCTCGTCGGTGTGGATCCGGGGGGAGGCGTTCACCGGGAAGCCGTCGGGCCCGTGGTTCAAGCCCGTCACGTGGTACCGGTACCCCTCGAAGAAGTTCGCCATCGGGGGCACGTCGCCCTTGCTGTCGTCGTACGGCAGGTACTCGGCGGGAGGGCAGGCCGGACGCGGACGCTGGACCACCGGGAGGACTCCCGGATCGGAGATTTCGATCCTCTCACGCATGTGCCCCACGATCTCGTCGTAGGCGATGATCACCGGGGTCCGGTACTTCTCCGAAAGGTTGAACGCCCGGACCGTCTCGGAGAAGATCTCCTGCACGTAGGCGGGGGTGAGGCAGATGGCGGGGTGGTCGCCGTGCGTCCCCCACTTGCACTGCATGATGTCGCTCTGGCCGGGCCCGGTGGGGACCCCGGTGGACGGGCCGCCGCGCATCACGTTGACGATGACGCAAGGGACCTCGGTCAGCATGGCGAACCCCATGTTCTCCTGCTTGAGGGAGAACCCCGGGCCGGACGTGGCCGTGAGGGACTTGCATCCCGTCAACGCCCCCCCGATCACCGCCGCCATCGCCGCGATCTCGTCCTCCATCTGAAGGAACACACCGCCGATCTGCGGAAGCCGCCGGGCCATGTACTCGGCCACCTCGGTCGACGGGGTGATCGGATAGCCGGCGAAGAAGGTGCACCCCGCGTACAGGGCGCCCTCCGCGCACGCCTCGTTTCCCTGGAGCAATTTGATCTTGCCCAACGTGTCTCTCCTTCACGTCCTGCGTGTTGTGGGGATCACTTCTTCTCGACGAATATGGCGAAGTCGGGGCACCGCAGCTCGCACGCCATGCAGATCGTGCACTTGTCGATGTCCACCACCTTCACCTTGAACACGTCCATCCCGAGCACCTGCGTG
>JAJZRM010000254.1 GCA_021802685.1 Deltaproteobacteria bacterium
CCTGAAGAAACCCGGTGAGCTCCACACCCGAGATGTCCGCCTTCGCACCGTCCTTTTGGTCCACATAGACGAGGGTGCCGTTCTTCACGGCGGCGCTCGCCACCGCGAGGGGGATGCCCTGCCCCTCGGGTTCCTTCTCCCCGGGTTTCTTCAGGGCCGGCGGGGTCCAGGTGTTGAACCTTCCGGCGGCCTCCTTTTCGATCCGGAACACCGGGTTTTCCAGGATCAGTTCCGTGATCTCCACGCGGCGGCTCAGCAAGGGCAACAGCTTCACCCCCACCTTGAGCGTTTCCGCCGATGCCAGGTCGGTACCCCGGTTTCGCAATTGAAGATCGGAAAAGGAAACGCCCGCAGGGGGGAGGAGCCGAATCCCCGCCTTCCCCCGGATCCGGAACTCCATCCCCAGCGCGCCGGAAACCGCGCTCTCGATCCGGGACTTATAGACGTTCACGTCGACGAGGAAAACGACCGCGATCCCGGCGAGGAGAAGCAGCCCCAGAAGAACGGCGAGGACGATCAAGAACCTTTTCATGGTTTCGGTCTCCCGTATCAGAAATCCGATACCATTAAACGACAGGAAGTTTCAGAAGGATATAGAGGCCGAATCCCAGGAGAGCCGCGCCGGTCACTCGGTTTGCATCGCGAAGGGCGGGGATTCCCCCGTGCCGGGAAAGCCACCCCACGCCCATCGACAGGGCAAGCCACCAGGACGCCGATCCGAGGAACACCCCCGCCGCCAGGAGAAGGGCCGCGGACGGGCCGCCCCCGGGGCCCGGCAGGCCCGCCCCGGAAAATACCGCGGCGATGGTGAGCATCGTGACGGGGCTGGAAATCGCAAGCAGGAGCGCGGAGGCGTACGCCCCCGCCAGGGCGCGGCCTCTTTCGTTTTCCGGCGGATCGGCCGGCCGGGAGAACAGGATCCGGGCGCCGAGGAGGCTCAGGAAGATTCCCGCGGCGGCGCGTAAGGAAGAGGCATGATGGACGAGTGCGCCGGAGGCCAGGGAAAGGCCCAGCGCCGCGGCCAGGGCATACGTTCCGTGCGCCGTCGCCGCTCCCAGGCCGGAAAGGAAGGCGGCGGCCCTTCCGGAAGAGAGTCCCCGGTGGATGCAGAGGATCCCTACCGGTCCCAACGGGGCGGCGATCGCCGCCCCGGCGAGAAACCCTTTCGCCAGCGCCCCGAATTCCAATCCCGATCGTCTCCTCCGCTTCCACCCTGGCAGGAGGTAGGATATCCTCATTGCGGAAATTGCGGTACGGATGGAAACCGGGAGCCGAAAGCCATGGGCGCGGAAAACCTTTGGGACGGGGCCTTGCGGCGCCTCGAGCGGATCCTTGGCCGGGCGGAGGTCCTCCTCGGAAAGGGGGAGCCCGCGCCGCCCGATCCGGCGATCTTCCGGGACCACCTGGCGTTCCGCTGGGAAAGGACGAAAGACGCCGGCCGGATCGTTCCGGTGGACCATCCGCAACGCGTCGATCTCTCCGGGCTGGTCGGGATCGACGTGGCCAAGGAGGAGCTGGTCCGCAACACGGCGCAGTTCGTATCGGGGGTCGGCGCCAACCACGTCCTCCTGTGGGGGGAGCGCGGCACCGGGAAGTCGTCCTGCGTGAAAGGACTGCTGGAAGTCTTCGGACCGCAAGGGTTGCGGATCGTGGAACTCGCCCGGTGGGACCTCTTCTCCTTCCCGAAGATCGCGGGGCAGCTCCGGGACCTGCCGTACCGGTTCATCCTTTTTTGCGATGATCTTTCCTTCGACGAAGGGGAGGTCGATTACCGGGGTTTGAAGACGCTGTTGGACGGCGGAGTGGAGGAGAGGCCGGAAAACGTCCTCATCTACGCCACCTCGAACCGGCGGCACCTGATGCCGGAGCGCCGGGTGGAACTGGGGGCGGAGGAAGAGATCCATCCCGAGGAGGCCGTCTCGGAGAAGCTCTCCCTGTCCGACCGGTTCGGCCTGCAGCTCGGTTTCTTCCGGTTCGACCAGGACACGTATCTCGCCATCGTGGACGAATACGCGCGGCGCCTTCGCCTCCCCGTGGACCCGGAAACGCTGCGGACCGAGGCCCTTCGCTGGGCGCTTTCCGCCGGCTCGCGCAGCGGGCGGACGGCGAAACAGTTCATCGACGACCTCGTCGGCCGCCTCAAGATGCGGTCCTCCTGACGGGTCCGCGCCGCGGTCCGGATCGAAGGATGGCGGACCGGGGGATACAGCCCACCGAGGGCGACCCCGCGCAACACGGTTTTTGGCGGTTTCATCGGAAGAGGAGAACCGACAGGACCGCCCCCGCCAGCACGATATACAGGAGGTTCACCTTCTTCGCCAGCGCGGCGATCACGGCGAGTCCGAACAGGACCTTGACGGCGTTCCAGGGGACCGCCGCCGAGAACCGGATCGTTATGTAGAAAAGGAGGCCGACGAACGACGCAAGGACCCCCCGCGTCGCGCCGGAGAAATATTTCGATCCCTTCATGCGGTCGAAAAACGGCGTGGCCGCGACCAGGACGATGAAGGACGGGGTGAAGATCGCCGCGGTGGCCACGAGGGAACCGGGAATACCCCCCACCAGGTAGCCGACGAACGTGGCCGTGATGACGATCGGACCCGGAGTGACCTGGCCCAGTGCGATACCGTCCATGAATGTCGTGCCGTCCATCCATCCCTTCACGTTCACGATCTCGTGGAACATGAGCGGCACGGACGCGAACCCTCCACCGAAGGCGAAGAGATCGATCCGGAGCATGAGCGCCGCGAGTTGATAGAGCTTTCTGTCCGCGAAGTAGAGCGCGGCGACGGCGGCGCCGGCGAGAAACATGAAGGCGAAGACCGCCCGGGGGAGACGCCCCGGATTTCCCTTCTGCTCCGTGGAGGGCCGGGCAGGGGCCGGGCCCCCGAGAAACGCGATCCCGGCGGCCGCAGCGCAGACGATGACCGCGATGGGGCTCACGCCGAGCCAGAACAACGCGGCGGCGGCGGGGGCGAGGAGCAGATCCACCCGCCTCTTCGCGATGTCCCGCCCGAAGAGGAACGTCGCGTTCGCAACGATGGCGACCACGATCACCTGGAGGCCATGGAACAGGGAAACCACCAGGGGCATTTCCCGGGAACCGTCGTAGAAAACCGACAACGCGAACATCAGGAGGAACGCCGGCAGCCCGAATCCGGCATACGACGCGAAGGCGCCCCGAAGCGCTCCCGCCCGCAGCCCGACATAGCCCGCCACCTGCATCGCCGTCGCCCCCGGCAACGATTGGCAGAGAACGACGCCGCCCTTGAACGACTCCTCCGACAGCCATCGGTTCCGCGTAACCGACAGATCCCGGATGTGCGCGATCATCGCCGGACCGCCGAACGCCGTGATTCCCAGCTGGAGAAACGAGAGGAACAATCGGATCGGTGGAACATTCCTGTCCAATGCCTCTTTCTCCTGATGGAGATGCTCCTTCGTCATGGCGAGATACGCCTTTCCTGAAATCTTTCATATGGTCTGAATCTTCGATAATACAATATGAGGACATAAATATAAGGCGATGGAGTTCGCCGTGAACCGCCCGAACGGGCTGATGACTCCTGGTCGTATGTTCCTGTTCGGAGGAATCATGCCCGTGAAACGGTGTGTAACAAGATGCCTGCCGGTGACCTTTCCGGGGGGCGTTTCTTTTTTCGGGGAACGTTGCCGGAAAATAAGGAAGAGTGATAGAAGAATGGTATCCCGGACACGGGGAATCCATGCCGGATAGGGGGAGGATGTCGATGAACCGGATACGAAGCGTGGTCGCGAGAGAAATCCTCGATTCCCGGGGAAATCCGACGGTGGAAGTCGACGTCGTCCTGGAAAACGGAATCGTCGGACGGGCGGCGATCCCTTCCGGCGCCTCCACCGGAGAGAGAGAGGCCGTGGAGCTGCGCGATGGGGACAGGATGCGGTTCGGCGGGAAGGGCGTTCTCAACGCGGTGAAGAACGTGGAGAAGATCATCGCGCCCGCCGTCGTGGGGATGGAGCCGACGGAGCAGCTCGCCATCGACCGCAGGATGATCGATCTCGACGGCACGCCGAACAAGGAAAAATTGGGGGCGAACGCGATCCTCGGCGTGTCCATCGCCGCCTGCAAGGCGGCGGCGGCCCAGGCCGGTCTGCCGGTGTACCGGTATCTCGGCGGCCCGACCGCGCGCCTCCTGCCTGTTCCCATGATGAACGTCCTCAACGGCGGCAAGCACGCCGACAACAACGTCGACCTCCAGGAGTTCATGATCGTGCCGCTGGGGCCGGCGTCCTTTTCCGAAGCGCTGCGGTACGGCGTGGAAACGTTTCACGCGCTGAAAGGCGTCTTGCGGAAGAAGGGATACCATACGGCGGTGGGGGACGAAGGAGGGTTCGCCCCCATGCTGAAGAGCAACCTGGAGGCGATCGAGGTGATCCTGGAAGGGATCACGGCGGCCGGATTCTTCCCGGGGGGGGACGTCGCGCTGGCGTTGGACCCCGCGGCGAGCGAATTTTGCGAAGACGGGAAGTACGTTTTTACCAAATCCGACAAGAGCATAAAGACGTCGGGGGCGATGGTCGAGTTCTACGCGGATCTCGTCCGCCAGTTCCCGATCGTTTCCATTGAAGACGCCCTCGCGGAGAACGACTGGGACGGCTGGAAGCTCCTGCACAAGGAGCTTGGCGGCAAGATCCAGCTCGTCGGCGACGACATCTTCGTGACGAACACCTCCCTCCTTTCCCGCGGCATCGAGGAGGGGGCCGCCAACTCCATCCTGATCAAGCTGAACCAGATCGGGACCGTGAGCGAAACCGTCGAGGCGGTGGAAATGGCCCGCGGCGCCGGCTGGACGGCGGTCGTGTCGCACCGGTCGGGGGAGACCGAGGATGCGTTCCTCT
>JAJZRM010000255.1 GCA_021802685.1 Deltaproteobacteria bacterium
CGAAGGAGATCCTCGACGAGGACCATCATGACCTCGAGAAGGTCAAGGAGCGGATCCTCGAGTACCTCTCCGTCCGCAAGCTGAAGGACAAGATGAAAGGGCCGATCCTGTGCTTCATCGGACCCCCGGGCGTGGGAAAGACCTCGCTCGGCAAGTCGATCGCGCGGGCCATGGGCCGGAAATTCTTCCGCATGTCCCTGGGGGGCATCCGGGACGAGGCCGAGATCCGCGGCCACCGCCGGACGTACGTCGGCGCGCTCCCGGGCCGGGTCATCCACGGGTTGAAGCAGGCGGGGACCCGCAACCCGGTCTTCATGCTCGACGAGATCGACAAGGTGGGCGCCGACTTCCGGGGCGATCCGTCCGCGGCGCTCCTGGAGGTCCTCGACCCCGAGCAGAACTTCGCCTTCAGCGACAACTACCTGAACGTCCCCTTCGACCTGTCCAAGGTGCTGTTCATCGCCACGGCGAACGTGATGGACCCGATCCCTCCGGCCCTCAAGGACCGGATGGAGATCATCCACCTGGCGGGTTACACCGACGTGGACAAGCTGGCGATCGCGAGGAAGTTCCTCCTCCCCCGGCAGCAGGAGGAGAACGGCATCGGTGCGGGCAGCGTCGTGATGGGGGACAAGACGATCCTGTCGATCATCCACCAGTACACCCGGGAGGCGGGGCTGCGGAATCTGGAGCGCGAGATCGGCCAGGTGTGCCGGAAGGTGGCCCGGAAGACCGCCGAAGGGGAGAAGGGGCCGTTCGTCGTCTCGCCGAAGACCCTGCCGAAGTACCTGGGCGTCCCGAAGCACATCCCGGAGACGGAAGGGGAGGCCGACGAGGTCGGCGTGGCCACGGGGCTGGCCTGGACTCCGACCGGGGGCGACATCCTCTTCATCGAGGTGTCCCTCGTCGAGGGGAAGGGGGGCGTGACGATCACCGGGTCCCTCGGGGACGTGATGAAGGAAAGCGCGCAGGCGGCGCTCACCTACACCCGCTCGCGCGCGGCGCAGCTCGGGCTGCAAAAGAACTTCCACGCGCAGAAGGACATCCATATCCACGTCCCCGCCGGGGGGATCCCCAAGGACGGACCGTCCGCGGGGATCACGATCGCCACGGCGCTGGTCTCCTCGCTCACCGGCATCCCCGTGCGGCGCGACATCGCGATGACCGGGGAGGTCACGCTGCGCGGGCGCGTCCTCCCCATCGGAGGGCTGAAGGAGAAGTCGCTGGCGGCGCTGCGGGCCGGCATCACGCACGTCATCGCCCCGGACCAGAACCGGAAGGACCTCGAGGAGATCCCGCGCCACGAGGCGCGGCAGGTCCGCTTCACCCTGGTCAAGAACATGGACGAGGTGATCGCCCTGGCCCTGACGCGGGACCCTTTCCGCGCCGCGAAGAAAGCGCCGCCGCGAGCGCCGAAAGCCGGGAAAAAGCGGTGAAGCGTGACGATTCCGACGACCCCGACGCGTCCCGGGGAAGGGGCGTCGGGATCCCGCGGGTCCTCCCGCGAAGCATCGGGAGTTCCGGGCTGACCGGACTCCCTCCGGGCGGGGGCGCGTGCAAGGCGCGCCCATCCGCGTTTTAATCGCCGTCCGTGAAAGCCTTCCTTCTCCCGTTCCTGTTCCTTGCCTCCGCCTTCTTTTCCGGTACGGAGACGGCCCTCTTCGCCCTTCGGCGCGTCGACCTTGAGAAATGGAAGGAGCAGAGGAACCGCCGGGCGGCCCTCATCGCGAAGCTGCTCGAGAGGCCGACCCAGCTGATCGCGACGATCCTGATCGGAAACGAGATCGTGAACGTGGCGATCTCCTCGCTTCTCGCCGTGCTCCTTCTCCCCCTGCTTCCGTCCGGTTACGGGGAGGCGGCCGCGGTGGCGGCGGGGACGCTGGGGATCCTCGTCTTCGGCGACATCGCCCCCAAGAGCATCGTCTGGCCCCGGGCGAAGGCGTTCTCCCTGCTTCTCGCCGCGCCGATGACGGTGTTTTCCAAGATCGTGGCCCCCTTGCGTTTCGTTTTCGAGAAGCTCGCCGGGGGCATCCTTTTCCTGTTGGGCGCGCGGGGAGGGGCGGAAAGCCGGGAGATGATCTCCGAGGCGGAGTTCCGGGCGATGGTGGACGTGGGAGAAGAGACCGGAACCATCGATCCCGGGGAGAAGGAACTCATCCACAACATCTTCGAGATGACGGACCAGCGCGCCGCGGAGGTCATGACGCCCCTGCCCGACGTGTTCATGGTCCCGCGGGACCTGCCGTACGGCGAGCTGGTCGACCAGTACCGCCTGTACCGGAAGTCCCGGATCCCCGTGTACGACGGGGAACACCGCAACGTGACGGGGATCCTGCATTTCAAGGACCTGCTCCGTTCCATGGCGACGAAGGGGGAGGCCCCGTCGTGGCGGGACGTCGTGCGCCCGCCCCTCTTCGTCCCCGCGGTGAAAAAGCTGCCGCTGCTGCTGCGTGAATTCCAGCGGAGGAAGGTGCACATCGCCGTCGTGGTCGACGAGTTCGGGGAACAGGTGGGGATCATCACGCTGGAGGACGTTCTCGAGGAGCTGTTCGGGGACATCCACGAGGAGCACGACCGGGAGGAGAAGGAGATCGTACAGCGCCCGGACGGCTCCTCCCGGGTCCTGGGGAAGACGCCGATCCACCGCTTCAACGCGGCGTTCGGGACGGCGTTTCCGGACGAGGAATGGGACACCGTGGCGGGGCTCCTCCTGCACGAGTTCGGCCGGCTTCCGGAGCGGGGAGACCGGATCGCGGTCGCCGGCCTCGCCGTCACCGTGGAGAAACTGAAGGGGGTCCGGATCGTGGAAGTGGGCGTGCGGCGGGCTTCCGGGGAACAGGCGTAAGAAATGGCGCTGGCGGCCCTCATCGCGCTGTGCCTTCTCCTGCAAGGCATGTATGAAGGGTCCGAGATGGTGCTCATCTCCGCGGACCGGAACCGGCTGAAGGAGCGGGCGGTGCGCGGGGAGCGGGGTGCGAAGCTGGCCCTTTCGCTGCTTACCCGGCCCGACCGCGTCCTCGCGACGACGTTGACCACCACCAACCTCTTCATCGCCCTGGGCAGCGTGCTCACCACGTCCCGCCTCCTTCCGTCTTTCGGGGAGTACGCGGAGTGGATCTCCGTCGGCATCGTCACCCCCCTCGTCATCCTCCTGGGGCAGGTGGTGCCGAAGAGCTTCGCGCGGCAGCGCGCCGACCGGCTGGTGGGCTCGGCCGCCCGTGTCATCCGGTTCGCGCAGGTCCTCCTGTACCCGATCGTCACCGCCGCTTCCTTTATCGCCCGCGTGATCGCGGCGCCGTTCGGCGGCGTCCCTCCGCTGCGGGTCCTGGTCACGCGGGAGGAACTGGCCCTGTTGCTGCGGATGAGCCACGGGGGAGGGTCGGACGTGGAGGCCCACGAACGGGTGATGGTCCGCCGCGCGTTCCATTTCGGGGAGACGCGCGTTTCCGACGTCTACCGCCCGCTCCCCCAGGTCGTCGCCCTTCCGGAAGAGGCGTCGTGCCGGGACGCGGCGCTTGCCGCCGCCCGGAGCGGCTATTCGCGGTACCCCGTGTACCGGGAGCGCGTGGACAACGTGATCGGGTACCTGCACGTGCTGGACACCGCCGGGAGCCCGCCCGACGCGTCCGTGCTGCCGTTCCTGCGAAAGGCCCACTACGTGCCGGAGCTGATGCCGCTGGACGAGCTCCTGCTCAGTTTCCGGGAAGCGCGGACCTCCTTCGCCGTCGTGGTGGACGAGTTCGGCGGCGTCACCGGGATCGTAACGGCGGAGGACGTCGTGGAGGAGGTGGTGGGGGAGATCGAGGATGAATACGACCGCCGCATGGAATACTATACGAAGGTCTCGGAGGACGAGTTCGTCGTCCCCGGGCGGATGGAGGTCGGACGCTTCGCGGAGGAGTTCGGCATCCGCCTCGCGGAGGGGGAATACACGACCGTGGGGGGATTCCTGACGTCCCTCGCGGGGCGGATCCCCGCGGCGGGGGAATCGTTCGAGATCCCCGGGGCGGTCCTGAGAGCCGAGATGGTGTCGGACCGGGCGGTCCTCGAGGTCCGGGTGCTGCGCAGGCCGGTGGAAGAAGAGGAGCCTCCCGCGGACGGCGAGGGAAGTCCGGAATAGGTTTTCATCCCAAGGAGACCGTGTTGACGAAGGATCGCCTGAAGAAGCTGCTGGAGGCCGTGGCCCGCGGCGCCGTTCCCGTCGAAGAGGCGTCCGAACGGTTGCGCACCCTGCCGTACGAGAGCGTGGGGGAATCCCACGTGGACCACCACCGAGGCATCCGGCAGGGGATCCCCGAGGTGATCTTCGGGGAGGGAAAGACGGCGGAGCAGATCGTGGCGATCGCCCGTTCGATGCGCCGCGCGGGTGCGGGCGTGCTGATCACGCGCCTCTCGGAGGAGAAGATCCGCGCGATCCGCCGCCGGTTCAAGGGAGCCGTGGTCCACGGGAAGGCGCGCTGCGTGGTCCTCCCGGACGGGAAGCGGGAAACGGCCGGAAAGGGGACCGTGCTCGTCATGACGGCGGGCACCTCCGACATCCCGGTGGCGGAAGAGGCGGCGGTGACGGCGGAGTTCCTCGGCAATCCCGTGGAGCGTCTGTTCGACGTGGGCGTGGCGGGAATCCACCGGCTGCTCCTCCAGGAGGGACGGATGCGCGAGGCGCGGGTGATCGTCGTGGCCGCGGGGATGGAGGGGGCGCTCGCCTCGGTCGTGGGGGGGTTGACCGACAAGCCCGTCATCGCGGTACCCACCAGCGTCGGCTACGGCGCCAGCTTCGGAGGAGTGGCCGCGCTCCTTGGGATGCTCAACTCGTGCGCTCCCACGGTGGCGGTGGTCAACATCGACAACGGCTTC
>JAJZRM010000256.1 GCA_021802685.1 Deltaproteobacteria bacterium
TCTGAACGGCGTTGCAGAAGATCATCCGGAACGATTGGCGCCGCGAAGCGGGCGAGCCGTTCGCCACGGCCCGGATCCTGAACCATGAAATCCATCCCGAGGGGCTGGACATCGACCGGATCCGGTTCGTCGAGGCGGGAAGCATCGCGCCGGAACCGGGCGTCGGCAAGCTCGTCAGCGTGCTTCGCGGGAGCGGAACGCTCCGAGCGGCGGGCGGGGACCGTCGGTCGTACCGCCTGGAAGCGGGTATTCATCTCTACCTGCCGCCCGGGATGGAGACCGTCCTGGAGGCCGCTCCGGGGACCGAGCTCCTGCGGGTGTCGGCGGCGTCGGCATCGCAGGCCCGGGGAGAGCGGATGCTGTTGCGCGACGAAACGTTCGTCGCGGCGTGCGCCGTCGACGGCCAGCCGCTTCGCTGGGTCATCACGGCGCAGTACCTGAGCCGGCGGATCTTCCTGCACCACGACCCGATCCTGCTGTCGAAATCCGGGAACCCCGTCTCGTGGTTCCGGACCACGATGTTCGACGTCGCGGGGCTTCCGGAGAACGAGGACGGGGAGCCCGTCTTCAAGATGTCGTATAACTCGCGGACGGAGTGCAACGTCTGCTACGACGTGGATGGGGCCGCGCGCGTACGGATGGCGCGCCATCCGTACGCGAAAACGAGTCAGGGCTGGGGCACCTGGTTCCCGCTCGACGGCGATTCGACGTACCACCTGAACGAGGCGGCGGGAGGTCCCGACGAGGAGTGCGTCGTCGACGAGGCGACCGGGACCCGGCGCGCCTTCCGCAACAAGCACGAGGTCCACATCGTGGACGGCCAGGTGACGCTCTGCTGCCTCTTCGACCCGGCGCCCACCGGCATCGAGCGCCATCAACCCGGGTCGTACAGCGACTACGAGCCGCTGTCGCAGGTTCTGGGGACTCCGGAGTACGGGACGCACCGGGCGAACATCGCGAAGTACGACGAGATGGTGGATCGCCTGTCCGTGGCGAAGGCGCTCGGCACGCTGGACGACTTGCGGGGAACCCCGCAGTGGGCGCTGTATCTGCAAGGCCGGGAGGCGCAGGCGGCGGCCGAATCCGCGCTCGCCCGGTCGCTGGCCGCGGGCGGCAACGGCCGCGAGCGGGTCGTCGCGCGCTGGATGCAGTCGCCGTCGGCGGATGCACGGCAATAAGGCGGCGGCCGGCCCGCCGCGTGGAAAAGGGAGCGAAGACCGCAGTGCGGAAACGAAACGTCGTCAGCGCCGGGGAGCACGGATGAGAGCGGCCATCATGCAGCCGTACCTGTTTCCGTACCTCGGCTACTACCAGCTCGCGTTCGCCGTCGACCGCTGGGTGTTCCACGACGACGTGATGTACATCAAGCAGGGGTACATCAACCGGAACTACATTCTCCTCAACGGCGCGGCCTGCCGATTTTCCATCCCGATCCGGGCGCAGTCGGACTCCCGCCCGATCAACGAGCACCACGCGATTCCGCCGTTCGACAAGATCCTGAGGGTCATCTCCCAGGCGTACGCGAAAGCGCCCCACTTCGCCCAGGTCTTCCCGCTGGTCGAATCGGTCCTCGACGGCGGCGAAACGAACATCGCGCGGATGGGGGGCGCTTCCCTGCACGTTGTGTTCGATTATCTGGGCATCGCCCTGCCGACGAGCTGGGCCTCGTCGATGACGGGACACAGGCAACTGAAAGGCCAGGACCGCGTGCTGGCCATCTGTGAAAGCCTGGGAGCGAAGGAGTACGTGAATCCCATCGGGGGCCTCGAGCTCTATAGGGAGGACACGTTCGCGAGCCGGGGGATCCGCCTGCGCTTCCATCGCATGCGCCGCGTGTCGTACCGGCAGGGCGATTTCCCGTTCGTCCCGAACCTGTCGATCATCGACGTCCGCATGCACAACGATCCGGACGTCGTGCGGAAGCTCCTGGGCGAATGCGACCTGCTCGACCAGGTGACGGCGAGGTTGTCCGTGGACCGCGCGCTGCATTCGGTGGGTTCCTGATCCGAAGCTCCGCCGACCGCCTCGGCCTCCGCGGCCGCCCAAGGAAGATGCCCGACATAGACGCGCCGAACGGCGCATGGAAAACGGAAGTCGTCGCCTCGCCGCACGACCCCGCGATCGCGTCGCGTTTTTTCGCCGCGTACGAGAAACGTCCCGCGGCGGCGGACGAAGAGCTGCGGGCGATCTACCTCCAGCTCAAATATTTCCACGACCCGGACAAGGCGCGGTGGCTCGGCGTCCTGGGCGGCTTCTTCCGGGAGACCGGAAGACCGTACTTGGCGGCCCTCTGCTTTCTCGAGTCGGTCCGGCTTCGTCCGGACCGGCCGGAGATCTACCGGGAGTATGAGCGGGTCCGGGACCGCCTGGAGCCCGCTCCCTACCGGGGGGAGTCCGGCCCGGGGCCGAAGGTATCGGTCATTATGGCGACGTACGACCGGGGAGAGGGCATTCTCGAAAGCGTCCGGAGTGTCCTCGGGCAGACCGAGCAGGATTTCGAGCTGATCGTCGTCGACGACGGCGGAAAGGGCTGCGTCGAGGCGCTCCTCCGGGGCCTGGGGTCGCCGAAGATCCGCTGCTGCCGCCTGCCGGAGAACCGGGGGCACGCGGCGGCGCTGAACGAGGGGATCCGGCGTGCGCGAGGCCGGTACGTCGCCTACCTGGACGACGACGACGTGTACTACCCTAACCACCTGGAAGCGCTGCTGGGCACGCTGCGGGAGAGGGGGCGCGCGTTCGCGTACTCCGACACGAAGATGGTCTCCGGCGGGACGGTGGACGGGCGTTTCCGGGCCGACGGCGTCAAGGGGACCTGGAACTTCGACTTCAGCCGGGACATGCTGGTCGCCGGCAACTTCATCGCCAACCTGACGGTCGTGCACGAGCGAAGCGTGTTTTCGGAGGTCGGGCTGTTCGCCGAGGAACTTCGCGTAGTCATGGACTGGGAGCTGTGGCTGCGGGCGGCGCTGTCGTACGATTTCGCGCGCCTGCCGGAGTACACGGGGGAGTACCGGCTCCGGTCGGACAACATCACCGCGCGCGACCGCCTCCGGATCGATTTCCACACGGAGCTGGTGAAGGCGTATTACGTTCACCACCGGGGGGCGGTCGCGGAGGTCCGGTACCGGTCCTGGAAAGGGGACGAAGAGGCCGCCCGGGACGGGTACTCCGGAATCCGGAACCGGTACAAGGCGTACTTCCACTCGCCGGACTCCTTCGACGAGCTGCTGGAGCTCGCGGCGCGGTACGGCGACGACGCGTTCGCCCGGGAGATGGCGGTCGACTACTTCCGGCTGAACACGCGCAGATTCCTGAAGTACGTCTACCGCACGGGACGGTACGGGCTTCTCGTCCCCGTGTCGCGTCTTATGCCCGGCAAGGTGGCGGACGCCGCCCGGAAGCGGCTAGGGAAGGCGGGCACCCGGTGACCTCTGCGCCGCCCGCGGACCGTTCCCGGCCGACCATGCCCCGTCCGCCAAAAGTGTCCATCATCGTCTTGAACTGGAACGGGCTGGCGGACACTTCCGAATGCTTGCGGTCCGTGGCGGAGCTGGACTACGGCAACGCCGAGGTCATCGTCGTCGACAACGCCTCGACGGATGGATCGGCAGAGGCGCTGCAGCGGACGTTTCCGTTCGTTCGCATGATCCGGAACCGGGAGAACGCGGGGTTCGCGGCAGCCAACAACCAGGCGATGAAGCGCGCGCTGGAGGGAGGCGCGGATTTCGTCTGGCTGCTCAACAACGACACGGTGGCGCCGCCGGATGCGCTGGGCCGCCTCGTCGGCGGCGCGGAGCCGCCGGAGGTCGGGCTGACGAGCCCGGTCATCTACTTCGACGCGCCCGGAGGGAAGCTGCAGTTCTGCGGAAGCGTGATCGACTGGAAGAACCGGCGGATCGTCCACCTGGACGGCCTCGAGGCGCTGGCGGCCGTCGGGCCCGGGGAGAACCTCTCGTTGTGGGGAACGGCGCTCTTGATCAAGCGGGAGGTGATCGGCAAGATCGGATACCTGAGCGAGAAATATTTCGCGTACCACGAGGACGAGGAGTACTGCCTGCGAGCCGCGCGCGCGGGATACCGCTGCATCGTCGTTCCGGAGGCCCGAATCGTCCACAAGAATTCGCGCTCCACGGGGAGCAACGACGCGCCCATGCAGGTGTTCCTGAGATCGCGGAACATGTTCTTTCTGTGGATGGACGCACTGAGGGGGATGGACCGGATCCGTTACTTCCCGATTTACCTGGCCCACATCGTTTCGTACGGCGGATCCCTGATGGGGAAAAATCTTTCCGATTCGGTCGAGGCGTGCCTTGACGGGGTGTGGAGCGCCTTCCGCGGCGCGGGAGGGCCCAGAAATCCGGACCTCCGGATGCCCTCGTTCTTCAGGTGGTTGTTCCGTTTCCTGTTCTCATGGCATCCATACTTCTGGGCGGATCTCCTCCGCCTGGATTTCCCCCGTATATCGTCGAATCTGAGAAAACGCACGAAGGTTATGAAGGCAAAGAATTAAATTCGGGACCCAACGAGGCCGAGCCATCAACAACAGGGTGTTATTCATATTTACGGTAGTTCCTTACCCGGTTCGTGCGAACGGGGTGTCGATCCGGTATTTCCCGCTGATCCAGTTCCTTGCACTCAGATACGATATCGATATCATCCTGCTCGCCAACGAAAACAGCTGTCAGGAAGACATCGGGGAGTTGAAAAAATATTGCAGGAACTTTCACTTCATACAGGATCCGAAATATAAAAAACAAGGAATTTTTAAGAATTGGTCCACGAAGGTCAATTTCTTTGTCCCGTGGACGCCACCCATC
>JAJZRM010000257.1 GCA_021802685.1 Deltaproteobacteria bacterium
GATCTTTGGCGTATCTACCGGGCAAGGACCTTCCTTGCGGTCCTCCGGACCAGGAGCAGGATGGCTGGAAGGAACAGGACGGCCGATCCCGGGACCCCGCCCTCCCCGCTCCGGCCGGGATCGCCGGCGATCGAGCAGCCGGATTGCGCAGCGGGTTCGACGGCGTCCAGCGTGCTCGTGACGTAGATGTTGCTCGCCCCCGAGACGACGTTGTCGGGCCCGGACCAGAAATGGACCGCCTTCCCGTTGAAATGGGCGAACGCGGGGCGCGTGTAATCCCCCGGGATCTGCATCGCGAACGAGAGATCGCCCGTCCCCACGGAAACGGGGTACGTGATGAGACTGGCGAAGGCGGCCGTCGTGGCGCTGGAGGAGACGTTGCCGAGCCCCATCGTATAGTACCTGCCGGGCGTTCCCTGGAAGAGCGGGGCGTCGCCGCGGAACCCGTATCCCGCGACGTGCGCCCGGTTTAAGGAATCGAGCGCCGCTTCGGGCTGGTACGCGTCGAAGTCGGGGGGCAGCACCGTCCCTCCCGGTGGGGTGAGGAAGAACAGGGCGTTCTGCCCCAGGTTGTTGACGTTCACCGGGCTGCCGTCGTGCGTCACGCCGTACGGGTTCACGGAGGTGATGCCGAGGGACCCCGCCAGCCCCGAGGCGCCGAACGGCTGGTCGGCGGCGACGATCCAGACGCTGGTCGGGCTGACCACGAGCACGTTGGGGAAACCCCATCGGTATCCGCCGTACAGGACTTCCGTCGCCCCGATCGCGAGGGCGTCCGCGACGCCGCCGGCGGGCGTCGCCTTCACGAACGCGTAGTAGATCCCCGTAGGCGTGGCGAGCTCGTTGTTCGCCGCCCAGACGACGTGGCTGTCGTTGTTGCCGTCCAGTTGAAGCCGCGGGAGCGGCTTGGCGCCCCGGCTGCTGGGAAGGGAGGACAGCAGGATCGGGGACGCCGACAGGGACGCGGTGTCCATTCCGGCGCGCGCATAGTAGACGTTTCCCGTCGTATTGTCCGTGTACGCGAGCCGAAGGGAGTTGTCCGCGGGCACCGGTTTGAAGGAGGGGTCCACCAGGATCCCGGACATCCTGCTCAAGTCGGGGTTGACGATCTCGCTCACGGCCTGGCCGATCACGCTGTTGCCGTCGAGGGTGACCAGGGCGCGGAACAGCCGGTAATCACCGGCGGCGGACCCGGCCGGAACCGCCTGGAAGAGGATGACGAGCCGGTTCGCGGAACGCAGGGCGATCTGCGGATGGCGTGCGTCCGTGTACAGAGAGCCGTTGTCGATGGCGATGGCCGGCGTTACGACGACCTGCGACCGCGTGAGGGCCTTGTCCGTGAATTCCGCCCTCCCTTCGACCGCCGCGTAATACAGGAGGAACTGCCCCGACCCGGCGGCGTCTCCCACGAAGGCGACGTGGACCCGCGACCCGCTCGTGACGGACGCGGGCTGGTCGAACGTCCATGTCCCGGAGCCGTCATCGTTGACCCGGAAGACGGCTTCGGCTCCTGCGGTGGCGGCGAACAGCAGGAAAGCGGACGCGAACAGGGAAATTCGGCGGCGGAACGGGTTCATTCGGAATCCTCCGGGGGGCGGCTTGTCTATTCCAGGCGCCAAAATCGCCATTGTACCTCATTTCCTTCGCGCAGTCCGAGGGCGTCGATCGTGCGGACCGTGCCGCCGACCTCCCCGGCGGAGCGCACGTGGAAAACGGTGGAGCGGACGTCGATGAGGTCGCGGAGGCGGGTCCTGCTGTAGAGGTCCCGGAAGAAGGGGGACACGTTCCCGATGTCTTCCGGTTTCCGGAACGGGTGCTCCTCCCGGTACGCGATGAGCTCTTCCGCCTGGCGGTCATCGATCGCCCCGCCCTCGGAAGCGTCCGTGCCGGCGGAGAGGGACGTGAGGACCTCCTTCGGCGCGGTGTTGATGTTCACCTTGCCGCTCGAGGTGACCGTCACGAAGGAAAGGATCTTCGCGAAGATCTCCGGGGTGACGCCCCGCACGAGGCGGATCTCCTCCACCGTGTCGAACAGGTCGTTCTTCGAATCGTACGGATAGGGAAGCGCCGAGTAGAAGGAACTTTCCGCCCCGCCGACCCGGGGGCTCTCGTCCCGGTCGAGCCAGTCGACGAACGCGTCCGCGAGCGCGGCGTCGATTCCCTGCCGCGTCAGGAAGCGTTGAAACACGGCGAGCCGCTGCTCGTCCGGGGCGTTCCCGTTCGGAAGCACGAGCAGGTTGAGGTTGATCTTCCGCTCTTCATCCTCCACGAAGACGCGGACCACGCCGTCCCCCAGCTCGAACGGAGGGACCTGCCGCGACCAGAACTCGTCCAGTGTGTCGAACGGGTTGTCTTTCGCGTCCTGCCGCAGCGCGATGCGGGCCGCCCCGGTTCCCGCCTCCGCGAGCAGGGCGCAGCGGATGGAGTCCCTTCCATAGGCGCTGGTCTGGGCGGCCCTCGCCCCCAGGCGGAAGATCTCGTTGGCGAGCGCGACCACCAGCACGAGGACGAGGAGGGTGACGAGGAGGGCGATCCCCCGCTCGCCGTCGCGGGAGCGTTTCACGGGGAGGCCGTCCCCCGTCGGCCGGAGTAGGTCAGCACCGTCTCCCGGCCGGCGAGGAAGAGGAGGATCTCCCGGCGAAACGTGTCGCCGCGGGAGTCCACCAGCGTGACGGCCGCCTTCCTGGGCATCGCGGTTTTCGCCTTGCCGGGCGCGGGCCACTCCTTGATCCATTCCGTTCCGTCGTACAGTTCCACGCGGAAACCTTTCAGCCCTTCCGCCAGCATGGATTCCCGCAGCGGAATCTTGTTCCCGATGAACGGCAGGTCCGATTGCTCCCGGTGGAGCTCCATCGACGCGCCGTCGGCGCCGACCCTGGGGAAGTAACGGATCTTGACCACGCTCGCCGGCGGGCGCCCTCCATCGGTTTCGGGGATCTGGAACGCCGTGAACGCCAGCGTCGCCGCCGGGTATCCCGAAAGCAGGTCTTCCTTGCAGGTAAGCGCGGATTCCTCGCGGATCGACGAGGAAAACGCCCCCTGCAGGTCGGTCCCGATCCGGTCCAGGGCGATCCGCACCTGGCGGAATTCCCTGGACCGCGAGGAAAGCGCCTCGCGCGAGCGCGCCGCGCCGGTGAACGCGGACAGCAGGAGCAGCAGGATCACCGAGAGGATGGCCAGTGACAGCAGGATCTCGATGAGGGTGAATCCTCCCGGGCGGCGCTTGAGACGCATCATTTCACCGCCAGGCCGGTGAGGGACACCTGCTCCTCCCTCCGTTCCGAGGTCCACCGCACGACCACCTGCACCTCGCGCGCGTCGGAATGGGCGGCGGGGCGGATCGATCGCTTCCATTCGTAATCGTCCATCGGGGAAGGGAACTTCCCCTCGGTTTCCCCCGTCTCGGGGAACACGGCGGTGGATTCCAGGACGAGGGTTTCGGCGAGGTAGGCGGCGACGGTCCACCGCTCCGAGCGGTCCGCGGCCGATATGGCTCCGGAGATGACCTGGTAGGCCAGCAGGAGCGTGGCCGCCAGGATCGACAGGGAAACGAGCACCTCCAGCAGGGTGAACCCCTTCCGGTCAGCCATCTTCCAGCACCGTCCCCTCCAGGATCCCCAGCGACCCGTCGAACGGGTTGATCCGGAGGGTCCATTGGGAAGGGGCGTCCCCGGCGCCCGTATCCCGGATGAAGATCCGGGTCGACGGAACCCGCCCTCCCGGGAGGTACCGGATCTCCGTCGGGATGTCCAGCGGCCGGTCCTCCCCCTCGATCCGGATCCCGGTCACGGACAGCCGGCTGCCGAACTCCCGGGTGCGCGGCGTCTCCTCGGGACGGTCCGGTCGGCGGAACTCGTATGTTCCCGCCGAAGGAGCAAGGACCAGTCGGGTTTCCCTCTTTTCGAAAAGGGAGATGTCGAACGCCTCCTCGGACCCCGCGGCCAGGTCGCGGAACACCGCGTCGCGGCCGGGTTCGCCGACGCGGGACAGGCGCGGAACGACGGTCCAGAGGATCAGGCCGAGCACGAACAGGACGACGGCCAGCTCGACCAGCGTGAACCCGCGGCTACTGCTCATCCCACGAATTGACGTCCGCATCCTCGCCTTCGCCGCCCGCCACACCGTCCGCCCCGTAGGAACTGATGTCGTAATCGCCGTGCGTGCCGGGGGAGATGTACACGTACGGGTTCCCCCAGGGATCCTTCGGAACGCGGTCCAGGTAGCCGCCCTTCCGGTAGTTCTTCGGGATGCGCCCGCCTTCGGGAAGCCGGACCAGCGCCTCCAGTCCCTGGTCGGTGCCCGGGAAGAAGCCGTTGTCCAGCTTGAAGAGCTCGAGGGCCTGCTCGATGTGCTTGATCTGGACGCGCGATTGGGTCTTCTTCGCCTCCTCCGTGCGCCCGATCAGCTTGGGGACCACGAGGGCGGCCAATAGCCCCAGGATGACGATGACCACCATGATCTCGATGAGGGTGAACCCCGCGCGGTCGCGGAACCGGCTCATCGAATTACGCCGACACTCCATGAGAGGAACCTCCTAACGTACGATGTTCGAGATGTCCAGCAGCGGCAGCAGGACCGATATGACGATGAAGGCCACGACCGCCCCCATCACGAGGATGATCAGCGGCTCGAGCAGGGAGAGCAGGCGGGAGAGGCGCGCGTCCGTCTCCTCGTCCATCGCGTCCGCCCCCCGGGCGAGCATGTCGCCGAGGGTGCCGCTCTCTTCCCACACCGCCACCATCTGGACGAGGGCGGGAGGGATCTCCGCGTGGACGCGCAGCGCCTCGGACAGCGGCGATCCCTGGAC
>JAJZRM010000258.1 GCA_021802685.1 Deltaproteobacteria bacterium
GACACCGGGGTCGGGATGGAGCGCGAGGTCCTCGAGCGGATTTTCGATCCCTTCTTCACGACGCGGCCGACGGGGGAGGGATCCGGCATGGGCCTTTCCGTCGTTCACGGCATCGTGCGGAGCCACGGGGGCTTCGTCACGGTCCGCAGCGAACCGGGAAAAGGGTCCGAGTTCAACGTCCACCTGCCCGTCGTGGCGGCGGAGGGGGAGGAAGGCGCGGCGAAGGATTCGGCGGCGCCCCGGGGAACCGAGCGGATCCTTTTCGTGGACGACGAGCAGGTCCTGGTGGACATGACCCGGGAGATGCTCGAGGGGTTCGGGTACCGCGTCACCGCGGTATCGGACAGCCGGAAGGCGCTCGACCTGTTCCTTTCCGCCCCGGACGCCTACGATGTCGTGATCACGGACATCACGATGCCCGGCATGACGGGAGACGCGCTGGTGGGTGCGGTCCTGCGGGAAAGACCGAACCTCCCGGTCATCATCTGCACGGGGTTCAGCGAACGGGTGTCCGAGGCCGAGGCGAAAAAGATCGGCGCCCGCGCGTTATTGCTCAAGCCGTTCTCGATGCCGGGGATCGCCCGGCTGGTCAGGGCGGTCCTCGACGGCGGTCCCGGCGGGAGGAAGCGTTAGCCCGCAGGGCCTTTCGTGGTAATTTACTGAAATTATGAACTGAAGCACTTCGGATCGCCGTTTCCAACCGCATCGGGGGATCGCGCTTGCAGGCGAAAACCGGCCCGGAAACCGCGGGCACAGGGCTTCCCGGCCTCGATCGGGTCTTCACGGGCCTTCTGCCGGGCGACAACGTCGTCTGGCAGGTGGACGCCGTCGATGACTACATTCCTTTCGTCCTGCCTTTCGTTTCCGCTTCCCTCTCCGGCGGGAGGCGGCTGGTCTATTTCCGGTTCGCCCGCCATGCGAAACTGGTCCCGGAAGGGATCGGGGCGGAGATCCACCGCCTGAACGCGGAGGCCGGATTCGAGACCTTCACCGCCCGGATCCACAAGGTGATCGAGGAGGCGGGCCCCGGCGCCTGTTACGTCTTCGACTGCCTTTCGGACCTGGCGGCCGACTGGTACAGCGACCTGATGCTCGGCAACTTCTTCATGGTCACCTGCCCGTACCTTTACGAGATGCGGACGGTCACCTATTTCGCCCTGTTGCGGGAGAGCCACTCCTACGACTCCGTCTCCTCCATCCGCGGCACGGCGCAGGTCCTGATCGACGTCTTCCGCCGCGACGGCCGGCTGTACGTCCACCCGCTGAAGGTGGACCGGCGCCGCTCTCCCTCGATGTACCTCCCTCACGTGTGGGAGGGGGAGACGTTCCGCCCCCTGACGGAAAGCGCGGTGCTGTCGGAAGTCCTGGCGGACCGGATGAAGCGCCGCGCGGACGCCGTTCCCCGGACGCTGGACATGTGGGACCGCAAGCTCCTCCAGCAGGCGGGGGACATCGGCGATGAAGTCCGGTTCGAGGCCCGTCCCGGGGGCGGAGAGGCGGAACTCTTCCGGCGGCATCTCCGGATGATGGTGACCCGGGACGAGCGGCTGTTCGACCTGGCCTCCCGGTGGTTCGATCTTTCCGACCTGTTCGCGATCCGGAAGCGGATGATCGGCACGGGGCTGATCGGGGGGAAGTCGGTCGGCATGCTTCTCGCCCGCGCGATCCTGGCGAAGGCGGACCCGGTGTGGAAGGAACGGCTGGAGACGCACGATTCCTTCTTTATCGGGTCGGACGTCTTCTACACGTTCCTCGTGCGGAACGGCTGCTGGCACGCGCGCCGGGAGCAGCGCAACGCCGCTTCCTTCATGGACGGTGCGGAAGCGGCCCGGGAGAAGCTCCGGACCGGCGCCTTCCCCGCGTTCATCGTGGAGCAGTTCGTGGCGATGCTCGAATATTTCGGCCAGTCGCCGATCATCGTCCGGTCGAGCAGCCTGCTGGAGGACAGCTTCGGCAACGCCTTCACGGGGAAGTACCAAAGCGTGTTCTGCCCGAACCAGGGATCGCCGCGGGAGCGGCTCGGTTCGTTTCTCGCCGCCGTACGGGCCGTGTACGCCAGCACGATGAGCGCGGAGGCGCTCATGTACCGGTCGTACCGGGGGCTCATCGACCGGGACGAGCAGATGGCGATCCTGGTGCAGCGCGTCTCGGGGGGCCTCCACGGGAACCTGTTCTACCCGCAGGTGGCGGGGGTGGGGCTGTCGTACAACCCGTACGTGTGGAGCGGCCAGATCGACCCCGAGGCCGGGGTGCTGCGCCTGGTGTTCGGGCTGGGGACGCGGGCGGTGGACCGTTCCGACGACGACTACACCCGCATGGTGGCGCTCAACGCCCCGCTCCGGCGGCCGGAGGTGAAGGGCGGCCGGGGGACGCCGGCGGCGTCCCAGCGAAGGATGGACCTCCTCGACCTGAAGGAGAACCGGTTCACGTCGGAGCCGATCGACGGCGTGCTGCGGGTGTCCAAGGAGCTGCCGGTCGACCTGTACGCGGCGAGGCGCAGCGCCCTGTCCCTTCGCTGGGACGAGGTCCCCCGCCGCGTCCCCGACGGGTGGGTGCTCACGTTCGACCGCCTGCTTTCGGACACGACGTTCGTGCGGGACATGCGGCAGATGCTCCGGATCCTTCAGGAGGCGTACGAATACCCCGTGGACACGGAATTCACGGCGAACTTCCTCCCCGGCGGCCGGTGCCTGATCAACCTCGTGCAGTGCCGGCCCCTCCAGGTGAGGGAGGGAGGCAACATCGTCGAACCGCCGAAGCGGATCGCGCGGGACGCCCTGTTGCTCCAGACGTCGGGGCCGATCATCGGGCGGAGCTCCCTTTCGACGATCCGCCGCGTGGTCTACGTGGACCCGGCGGCCTACGCGGCGGTCCCCCCAAGGGAGCGGGCCTCCGTCGCCCGCCTGGTCGGCCGGGTGCTCAACCTGGCCCCCTCGATCGGGCCGCCGAACGTCTTGCTGCTGGGGCCGGGGCGGTGGGGGACGAGCACGCCTTCGCTGGGCGTGCCGGTGTCGTTCGCGGAGATCGCAAGGGCGTCGGTGCTTTGCGAGATCATCGGGGAAGAGATGGAGGTGGTGCCCGACGTCTCCCTCGGGACGCACTTCTTCAACGACCTGGTGGAGGCGGACATGCTGTACATGGCGGTCCATCCCGGGCGGGGAAAGGACGCGCTGAACCGGAGATTCCTCGCGAAGGCGGAGAACCGGCTGCCCAAGCTCCTTCCCGACGACGCGGAGTGGGCGGAAGTCGTCCGCGTCATCGACCTGCCCGACCCCCGCGACGGCCGCGCGCTGTACCTGAACGCCAACTGCGTCCGCCAGCGGGTCGTCTGCTACCTGGCTCCCCCGGAGAAAGGCCGGTAAGGCGGATCCTCGGGCAGGCGGTACCGCGTCGCCCTTCCCGCGCCGAGCCGCCGGAGCGCCCCCAGGGCGGTCAGGCGATTGAGCGTCTGCTTCGCGGTTTCCCTGGAAAGCCCGAGCTCCGCCGCCGCCGACCGGTTGGTCACTTCCCCGCGCCCCCGGGCGATCTCCAGCACCGCGGCCTGGTTCCCGGAGAGCGCTCTCTCTCTATGGAGCCGGGACATCGTCTTCCCGACCGCCCGTTGCAGGACGCGCAGGGAATCGAGGAACGCCAGCAGCCACGGGGAGATGTCGGGGCGCGGCAGGTTGCGGCTGGCCTGGCTCTTCCGGAGCGCGAGGTAGTAATCCGTCCAGCCGCCGGCGATGGCCTTTTCGAGGGAACCGTACGGCAGGTAGGCGTGCCCGCACCGCAGCAGCAGCAGGTTCGTGAGCAGCCGTCCCATTCTCCCGTTTCCGTCCGCGAAGGGGCGGATGGCGAGGAATTCCAGGAGGTACGCCGCCGATACGAGGAGCGGATGGAACTCCTTCTCCCGGAGCCTGGAGGCGAGCCAGGCGGAGAGGATCTCCATCTGCACGGGGATCAGCAGGGGGCCGGGCGCGCGCAGCGCCGTGGGCTCCATCACCCAACGGCGGTCGGTCGACCCGACCGCCGCCGCCGTCTTGTACCGTCCCGCGTGGCGGCCGCCCGCGGGGCTGTGGCGGAAAATCCCTTCGTGAAGCGCGAGGATCCGGCCTTCCTCCGGCGGCATTCCCGCGTGTCCTTCGAACACCGCGCGGAGCGTTTCCGCGTATCCCGCTTCCTCGGGCGGCGGCGTGCGCCCCGCGATGCGGGAGGACTCCGCGGCGGATTCCAGTGCCACCGCCGCGAGAACCTGCGTCATCCGCGCTTCCGGGGGCTTCGGGATCCCTTCCCACCATCCCCGGAACCGTTCCACTTCCGCCATGCGGGAGACCAGGGCGTTCAGGGCCGATGCGGGGACGCCGCGGAGTCGGTTGTCGAAACGGATTTCCAGGGGGCTTTCCCTCCTGTTCGGAAAAATATGCCCGATTGTACCCTATTCCCGACCTTTTCATTGACCCGTTTGCGCGAGAGGGTAGATTGATGGGTGCGGCGGCCCGGCCCGGCGCAAACCGTTCCGAAACAAGGAGGATGGGGATGGCTTTACTGGAGCGCGTGGAAGCGATCTACCAGGACGTGGTGAAGCGGAACCCCGGAGAGGCGGAGTTCCACCAGGCGGTCAAGGAAGTGCTCGAATCCCTCGGACCCGTGCTGGTGAAGTACCCGGAATTCGCGGACGCCAAGATCATCGAGCGGATCTGCGAGCCCGAGCGGCAGCTGATCTTCCGGGTCCCCTGGCAGGACGACCGGGGGGAGGTGCAGATCAACCGGGGCTTCCGGGTGCAGTTCAACAG
>JAJZRM010000259.1 GCA_021802685.1 Deltaproteobacteria bacterium
CTTCTAAATATTTTCATGCCAGAGAAAATACGGATATCCTCCATTTCCTGCCATTCCTGCAGGTTCAGAGCATGTTGATTTCATTGATATTATTTTGTATATTTAGACTATAAGCAATTTTCATGCCTTTGCTGTAACATTATAACACCCTGTTTTAATTGAAAGGTTGCATCCCTGCGGATGGGATACGGTTGCAATTTTGAAACAACGTTTTCGTTTTTGGAATTGTCGTCCGATCCCCGGCCGGAGCCGCATTCCCCACGGCCGCGGTGACCGTCTGTTGGCGGTCGCATCCGCATTCACGGAACCTGGCGCGAAATTTTTCTTGACACGATCCGCTCGTAGTTGGTATACATGAGCAGTCATTTCATCCAAGGAGAATGCGTGTCGGGGTTGACGGCAGGCGGCAACGGCGGCGCGAAAACGGATCACGCGGCATACATCGATCCGGCAAGCGTGCGCGCCGCAAGAAGCGCCATCCCGGGCGACCGGATGGTCCGTGCGCTTGCGGAGACTTTCGGCGCCCTGAGCGATCCCACCCGCGTCCGCATCATCACGGCGCTGGCCGAGCAGGAGTTGTGCGTGTTCGACCTGGCCCGGCTCCTGGGGCTCACCGGGTCCGCGGTATCCCACCAGCTGAGGCTGCTCCGGGGACAACGTCTCGTGAAATACCGCAAGGAAGGGAAGATCGCGTACTACTCCCTCGACGATGACCACATCCGGAACCTCATGGAGGAGTGCATCAAGCACGTCTCGGTCGGATAACGTTTTTTTTTTACGATTATTATGAAACGACTGCTCATGCTTGTGCCTGAACAGGAGACATTTCGGCAGCCATGAAGGAGACGCGGAGGGATATGGGGTTCGAGGAGTACGTGGACCGGATCGCGGAGAAGATGCATGAACGGGTGTACGTCCTCTTCGTGGCCGCCTTCATCCCTTCCCGGAACCGGATGAGAACCGTTTTTCCACCCCCCATGGAATCTTTCCCGGAGGCGAAACTCTCCCGGGACCATCGACTTCTTACAAGTCAGCGGTAAGGATTCTCAACATTCAACCAACTCAATCGACAGGGAGGGGGGGTAAGATATGACACGGAAGTTTGTAACGGTTTTGGTGGTCGGTATTTTCGTCGCCGCGATGAGCGGAGCGGCGGTTGCGGGAGGAACAGGTAGCGGATCCTACGGCGAACCTGCGACGCAACAGCAACGGTCCATGGAATCCAGCCAGCCGGTGGAAACCGGAGCGATGCCGGGGAGCTCGGAAGGCGAAGCCGGCCTGTTGTACAAGTCGGAAAACGATCCCGGCGTGGCGCACATGCGCGACCCGCACATGGCCGGACCGGTGGAAACCGGAGCGGTGCCGGGCGGGCCTGGAGACTTTTCCGATATCTTGGATTGGCGCACACCGGATCCGAGTTTACGCCCCGGGATCGACGAAGGCTAGTAAAGCGGGTTGTCGTCGATATCACTGGTCCGCGAACGCCGGCGCCGGGGAAATCGTTCCACGGCGCCGTTTTTTTGCCCCCGAGAGAAGAGGAGGGAGACGAGGCAAGGTTAATGTATAATTAAGTGGCGTCGCACGGTTTGCAGACATCCACCAAAGGGGAACTCATTGAACCGCAGTACAGTCATCATTTCGGCGATTCTTGCCGGGATCCTGACCATGCCTCCGGTCCTGCACGCGCACACGGCGTCTCCCCACGGGGCTTCGACGATTCCGACTCCCGTGGAAACGTCGGTCTTCCCGACATGGCTTCGATATTCCGCCACCGGCAGCGGGGAACTCACCGGTTTCCCGATGGGCGATGTAAAGGTGAACCAGGAAATTTCCCGGCTTGCCGAACGGATTCGCCCCGCCTTGGCCGGCGCGCGAAACGGCCAGGGCGTCATAGACACGTTCCGACAGGTGCTCCTGAAGGAGGAAGGTTTCCAGTACGACCGGGTGGCGGGAAACCCGGAAAATTTCCTTGTCGGCGGGGTTCTCGCCCGGAAACGGGGGAACTGCCTGGGAATGTCGCTCCTCTGGCTCTCCCTGGCCGAACGGCTCGATCTCCCGTTCCGTGGGGTCTACGTCCCGGGGCACTGTTTTGTCCGATACGTTGGGGACGGGGCTCCCGTGAACGTCGAGTTCTCGGACGGCGGCGCCCCGTGGGAAGACGCCCGGTACCGGATGGAGTTCCGTCTTTCGGAGAGGGGACCGTACCTCCGAACCCTTTCCCCGGCGGAAATGCTGGGGGTGTTCTTCAAGAGCCTGGGAGCGGCTTACGCGAAGAAGGGGCGGAACGAAGAGGCGCTGGCGATTTACGCGGAAGGAGAGCGTCTCTACCCGGGTCTGCCGGACGGTCCCTACAACGCGGGGGTTTCCTTGCAGCGCCTGGGACGCACCGAAGAGGCGATCGCGAAATACCGCAGGGCGCTTTCCCTCGATCCGGACATGGCCCTGGCGCGGGGAAACCTGGGAATCCTCCTGGCGCGCAAAGGCCATTACACGGATGCGATCGCCGAGGCGCTCCGCGATGTAAGCCGGGATCCGCGGGACTCCGCGGCGCGGGGAAACCTGGCTTCCGCCTACTGCGCCTGCGGAAACTACGACGAGGGGATCCGCGAATACCTGAAGGCGCTGGAGCTCGACCCGGCGAACGCAGCCGCCCGGGCGGGGCTTACGCGGGCGTATTTCGCCACGGGATCCTACCGGGAGGCGGCGCATGAGTGCGAACTCGCGGAAGCGCTCGGGTGCAGTTTCGATCCGTCGATGCTGGAAGTCCTGCATCCTTACCGGGGAGCGGCCTCCACGACGGGCGCCGCTCCCTGAGGTTCGCCCTCAATTGTCCGTCAGCCCCCGTAGGACCGCAGAGACGTCCCGGTCGCCGAACCCCTTGTCCCACGCCGCTCCGAACAGGGCGCAGGCGGCCGCCGTCACCGGCATCGGAATCCCCGCCGCTTTCCCGGCCTCCAGGGCCAGCCGCATGTCCTTCCAGGCGTGCTTCAACGGGAAGTTCGGCGTGAAGACGCGCTCGCCGAGCATGTCTTTCCCCTTGGCCCGGATCGCCGGGCAGGCCGCCGCCGAGCACTGGATCGCCTCGAGGATCTTGTCGGCCGGCAGCCCCGCCTCCATGCCCGTCAGCGCCGCTTCCGCGAACACGCACAGCACGGTCCCCATGATCTGGTTGATGAGGAGTTTCATGTGGGCTGCCATCCCCGTGTCCCCGACGTGAATCACCTGTTTCCCCATCGCGAGGAGCAGCGGTTCCATCCGGCGGGAAAGGTCGGCGTCGCCTCCGGTCAAGACCGTAAGGGTCCCGTCAATGGCGGCCTGCCTGCTTCCGAGCACCGGGGCCTCCAGGTAGTCGGCGCCCGTTCCCCGGACCAGGAGGGCGATCTCCCGGGACGTTTCCGGAGAGACGGTGCTCATGTCGATGTGGGTCGTGCCGGGAGACAGCGCGGAGAGCAGCCCTCCCTTCGCCGTCACGACGTCGCGGACGGCCGCGGGGTCCGCGACCATCGTGATCACCACTTCCGAGCGGTGGACCAGGTCGGCGAGCGACGCCGCCGCTTTCGCGCCCGCCGCGACGAGCGTACCCATCTTCGCCCGCGTCCGGTTGTACACCGCCACGTCGTGCCCTTTCGACAGGACGTTCAGGCACATCGGTTCGCCCATGATCCCCAAGCCGATGAATCCGACCTTCGCCATCGCCCCACCTCCCCGGGTAAGGGGCATCCCGCCCGGATTTCCCGCCTTGACGCGGCCCGCCGAATCATCAGAATAGTAACATGACCTTCCAGGCCGTGGACGTCCTCCGCAAAGCGCCGCTGTTCGCGGCTCTTCCCGACGAGGAGCTGCGAGGGGTGGCTTCCCTCGCCGTCCCGCGCCGTTTTGGGAAGAAGGAGACGGTATTCCGTGAAGGGGACCGCGCCGAAGGCTTCTTCGTCGTCGCCTCCGGCAAGGTGAAGGTGTTCAAGCTTTCCGCCGAGGGAAAGGAGCAGATCCTCCACGTCCTCGAATCCGGCCAGAGTTTCGCCGAGGCGGTGATCTTCGAAGGCGGCGTCTACCCGGCGCACGCGGAGACGCTGGCGGAAACCGAGATGCTCCTCCTTCCGAAACAGCCCTTCATCGAACTTCTCGAGAAACGTCCGAAGATGGCCGTCCGGATGCTGGGATCCCTCTCCCGGTGGCTGAAGCGGATGACCGACCTGGTGGAGGACCTCTCCCTCCGGGACGTCGAGACGCGCCTGGTGTTGTACCTGTCGGAAGAGATGAAAAGCCGCGGGATTCCACTGCGGGACGGCGCCGAGCTGACGCTCCCCATCGGCAAGAGCGTGCTCGCCTCGCGGTTGGGCACGGTTCCCGAGACCTTCTCCCGGGCGCTGAAGAAGCTGCAGGACGAGGGCACGATCGATGTCCGCGGGAAGCGGATCCGGATCTTGTCTTCCGCCTCGTTCTCCTCGCTGCTGTCGCGCTGATATGATTCCGTAATGGGTCCGTCTTTTTAGGAAAGGAGGGCGAACGGCGTGGGACATTTCTCTCTGAGCGTCGTCGGGAAAGACCGTCCCGGCATCGTCGCCGAGGTGAGCCGCGTGCTCTTCGAACTCGGCTGCAACATCGCCGACTCCACCTGCACGATCCTCTCCGGGCAGTTCGCGATGATCCTGGTCATCGGCCACACGGAGATCGCATCCGTGTCCGGGATCGATCCCGCATTCGACCCGGTGCGGAAGAAGATGGGGCTGACGATCTCCCTGCACGCGCTGAAC
>JAJZRM010000260.1 GCA_021802685.1 Deltaproteobacteria bacterium
TGACCTTCATCGGGCTTGACGGGAAGAAGGCCAAATGCGACTTCGCGATACCCGATAAAGAACACCCTAAAATTATCCTTGAAGCGAAAGGATTCGAGGCGACAGGGAGCAAGTTGACGGATTTTCTAGGGGACGTGCTGAAGATCGCTCAAGCGAAGGAATATCACATGTACTTTTTCATCGTCACCGATGGCCGGGGATGGCACAACCGGCAAAGTGATCTACGGAAGGTTGTCGAGAACCATGAACACGGACGAATCGACATGATCTACACGAGAGCAAGGATGGACCGGCTGGCATCGGATGTCCGACACATATTCGAGAACGAGTGAAACATCCTCGGCGATCGGTTTAGCCCCGCCCTTGCGATTTCCACGGGAGCGGCAGGAGCAGGGCGAGGAGGACGCCTGCGGCGGGGAATACGTTGATCACGTGCATGGCGGCCGGGACGCCGTACCGGTCGGCCACCGCGCCCAGCAGCGTGACACCGATCCCGCCGGTGCCGATGGCGAACCCTGCGATGGTGCCGGACACGGTGGCCAGCTGTTTCGGGAACATCTCCTGCGCCATCACGATGGTGACCGAGAAACTGGAAATGATCGTCGCCCCCAGCACGGCGGCCATGGCGAACACGGGCCACCCCGAGGATCGCAGGAATATATGGATGAGCGGGATTTGGAGGGCGACCGATCCCAGCAGGAACTTCCGGTGCCCGAACCGGTCCGCCAGCGGCCCGCCGATGACGGTCCCCGCGGTTCCCGCGCCGAGGAAGAAGAAGAGGAGGGTCCCGACGTACGCCGGGTCGGTCGCGAGTTTCGACTGGTGGATGAACGGGATGTAGGTCGCCAGCCCCAGCTGGGTCCAGGAGCGCAGGACGACGATCAGGACGATGAGGGAGACGGAGTAGAAGGGGCGGTGGTTTCCCCCGTTCATCGCGTCCGGCCGCTTCGCCGGGCGGATCGACTCCACCCGTCCGCGGATGGCCGGCAAGGCGGGAAGGAAGAGAAGCGCCGCCGCGGCCGCCGGCAGGAGCAGCGCGGCCGCCCCCGGCAGCCCGTGCCTGGAAACGAGGTAGATCGCCGCGGGTCCCCCGAGGCCGAATCCCAGGTTCCCTCCCATGGAGAAGAGGGACATTCCCGTGGCCCGCTTCTCGGACACGATGCACGCCGTCGCCTTGAACCCTTCGGGGTGGAATGCCGCCGTCCCCAGCCCCGTGAACATGATGAAGCACACGAGCCACCCGAAGGACGGGGCGAAGGGGATGAGGGCCACCCCGATCCCCGAGACCGCGAGCCCCAGCGGCAGGAGGAACGGGAACGGCCGCCGGTCGGTCACGTACCCGAACAGGGGCTGGATCACCGAGGAGGTGAGGTGGGCCGCCATCAGCAGCATGCCGGCGACGGCGTACGACAGTTGGAACCGTTCCTTGAGGAACGGGAGGAGGGCGGGCAGCGATCCCTGCACGAAGTCCGTGCAGAGGTGGCCGAGGGAGAGCACGAAAAGGAGAAAGGCCGGGGAGGTCACCGGTACATCCCGTCCGCGATGTCGTCGTTTCCGAGCAGGAGCATGACGAGGCGGTCGACTCCCAGCGCCGCCCCGGAGCATGGAGGAAGCCCGTGCCGCAGCGCATCGAGGAACCCCGGGTCCAGGGGGAGGACCTCCCCGGTCGCGCGGCGGTGCCGCTCCGCCAGCTCCGCGAGACGCGCTTCCTGTTCCGCCGGATCGGTCAGCTCCTCGTAACCGTTTACGATTTCCACGCCGCCGAGATACCCTTCGAACCGCTCCGCGACCGCGGGGTCCGTGTCCCTCCGCCGGGCCATCGCCCCGAGGGCCGCCGGGTACCCGGTGAGGAAGCACGCTCCCCGCTTCGCCGCGTCGGGCTCGATCGCTTCCAGGCAGGCGCGGAAGAACAGGTCCTCCCACGACTCGGAAAGGCCGGGGCGCGATCCCATCCGGCAAAGCCCCGCCCGCAACCCTTCTTCGTCCGTCATTTCGGCGCCGAGCAGCTCCCGGAACGCCGCCGACAGCTCCCGCCGTTCCCAAGGGCGGGTGAGGAGGATTTCCTTGCCGTTCCAGGCGGCGACTTCCCTGCCGTTGACCGCCGCCAGCTTCCGGACCAGTTCCTCCACGTCGTTCATCACGTCCGCGGCCGAACCGGCGCGGTACCATTCGAGCATGGTGAACTCGGGGGAGTGGAGCGCGGACCCTTCCCGGTCCCGGAACACCTTTCCCAGGAAGAAGATGTTCCCGGATCCGGCGGCCAGCAGCTTTTTCATCGCGGGTTCCGGGGAGGTGTGCAGGTAGAAGCGGGTCGCCTTCCCCGCGGCGTCGGCGATCCGCACGGGGAAGATGTTGGGATCGACGTTCGGAAAGGGGGACGCGATCGGCGGATCGACCTCCAGGAAACCGAGCCCGCGGAAATACGCCCGGATTTCCTCGAGGATCGCCGCCCGGGCGCGCAACGCCTCCCAGGTCTGCTCACCGGCGGCGAGGCGCCGCCACGTCTCCCTGTCTCTCCGTTCCGTGCGCATGCTTTCCATTAGATGCATCTGGAGGAAAACCGCAATCCAAAATGGTATAAAGGTACAATGAGTCGACTCCCCGGTGGCGACCGGAACGGCGGCGGAGAGCCCACGGTCTTGCGGTTCGACGGGCGGCGCCTGGTCCCCGTCGCCCACACGCCCGTGCCGGAACTCACCGTCGCCCTGACGGTGAACGGAGCGTCCTTCGCTACGCTGATCGCCACTCCGCTCGACCTTCACTATCTCGTCGCCGGTTTCCTCCGTTCGCAAGGGGTGATCCGCATCGCGGCCGACCTCCTCTCCTTGACGGTTTGCGAGGAACGGGGTTCCGTCAGTGTCCGCGTCCGGGAAGATCCGCCGGTGCGCGGCTCCACCGCCGTCGCCCCGGTCCAGTTCCCCGCGTTCGGGCCGTTCTTCCCGCCGGAGGCGATCTTCGCGACCATGGGGCGGATGGCCCGGGCCGCGGAAGGGAGTCCGGAGAGCGGCGGGGTACATTCCGCCGGCGCGGGGGACGGGGAGCGGCTCCTGCTGTTCGCGGAGGACATCGGGCGGCTCAATGCGGTCGACCGGATCGCCGGGGAGGCGCTGCTGAAGGGGATCGACCTCTCCGGGAGGATCCTGGCCGTTCCCGGACGCGTGTCCTCCGGCGTGGCGGAAAAGGCCGTCTGCCTGGGGATATCGGCGATCGCCTCGCATGCGGCGCCGACCGATTCCGCCGTCCGGATCTGCGCGGAACACGGGATCACCCTCGTCGGATGCGTCCGGGGGGGACGGTTCAACGTTTACGCGAATCCGGAGCGGGTTTCCACTTCCATGCCGGCCAGGAGGATTCCCGGCGTCACCGGGGTGATCCTGTCGGGCGGGCCGTCGCGGCGGATGGGGTGCGACAAGGCGCTCCTGCCGTACCGGGGGGGGCGGTTCATCGAGGCGATCCATCGGAAGATGGCGGAACTGTTCGACGAAGTGATCGTGGCCGTCGGGGATCCGGACCGGTACGCCTTCATGCCGTGCCGCCGGGTGAAGGACCTTTTCCCCGGAATGGGTGCGCTGGCGGGGATCCATTCCGCCCTGGTCCACAGCGCGACGGACCGGGTATTCGTCCTCGCCTGCGACATGCCGCACATCAAGGGGGAGCTCATCCGGCACCTGTGCGCCGTGGCGGATGAGGCCGACGTGGTGGCGCCGGAAGGGCGCGGCGGATTGGAGTTCCTTCACGCCATGTATCGGAAGAGCGCGCTGCCCGCCATCGAGGAGGCGCTCCGGTCCGGCCGGAAGGATCTCCGCTCCTCCCACGACGGGTTGAGGGTCCACCGGGTCGGCCGGGACGCGGTGGAGCGGATCGACCCCGGCATGTCCGCCTTCCGGAACATCAACACGCCGCAGGATTACTTCCGGTTCCGGCGGTGCGGGGATTCCCCCCGGGGGCCCTCCGCCTAGCTAGCGATTCGGCGATCGGGGGATGAACTCCTTGAAGTGCTCCTCCATGCAGCGTTCGCAGATGGAGTGTGTGAATTCAAGGTCCGTGTGCTTCAGGAGATACTCCTCTACGGACTCCCAGTAGTTCCGGTCGTTCCGGATCTTTTTGCAGTGAGAGCAGATCGGCACCATCCTGCGCAGCAGCATCAACTCGCTCAAGTCTTCGAAGACGAGGAGAACGAGCGGCTTTGCCCCGTCGGAAAACGGCGCCGCGGTGACGGCGAGGTCCACCTCGTTCGTCTCCCCGCCGGGCACGGTCCGCCGCCTCATCCTCGTTCTCCTGCGGACGGTCTTCCCGTCCCGGAGCGCCTCCCCCACGGAGTTCCTGATGACGCAATCCCTGCAATGCTCCGAGTGCCCGCAACCGCCGGGTGTGGCGCCGGCATGGACGCAATGGAGCGCTTCCCCGCTCCGATGCATGTACTGGTGCTCCCGGTCCGGTCCGACCAACCCGGCGGCGGAGGGGTTGCAATCCACTATCCGGACGTCCTCGTCGACGATCAGGACCGGGCACGGCACGGCGTGGAAGAGGGCCTTGAAATACTCTTCCGGCATCCTGTCGTCTCCCTCCGGCGGAGATTCTCCCCTGCGGCGCTGGGATTGCGGCCGGATTGTTGTATTGTATCCATTTATAGCGAGGGGGTGAACCATGGAAGGCGCGCAGACACCTCTGGAGATCTAGGTGACGTTTCCAGTCTCTCCGGCAAGCTTGGCCGGCGTCCAGTCGGGCATGGACCGCCGCATGAACT
>JAJZRM010000261.1 GCA_021802685.1 Deltaproteobacteria bacterium
TTGAGCAAATATTTCTACAGGCAGGACGGTATATACTTTTCCGTTGAAGGGAAAAGGGATCGGAAAGGAAAAGGCGGACGTGGCTCCCGCGGTTCTATCGGTCAACGGTTTGCGGCGGTTCTACGGCGAGAAGGCCGCGGTCGACAGCATCTCGTTCGAGGTCGGGCGCAACGAGACGGTCGGGCTCCTCGGCCCCAACGGGGCGGGGAAGACCACCACCATCAACATGATCCTCGGCATCCTCTCCCCGACTTCGGGGAAGATCCGGATCGAGGGCGTCGACATCGTGGCGAACCGCGAACGCGCGTTGCAGCGGACGAATTTCGCCGCGGTCTACGCCCCGTTGCCCGGCAACCTGACCGTGCACCAGAACCTGTGCGTCTTCAGCCTGATGTACGGGGTCGAAGGCCGGAAGGAACGGATCGAGGATCTGCTGGAATCGTTCGACTTGAAGGATTTGCGGGACGTCAAGTTCGGCCTGCTGTCGTCCGGGGAGCAGACGCGCGCGTGCCTGGCCAAGGCGATGCTCAACCGCCCGCGCCTCCTTCTCCTCGATGAACCGACGGCGTCGCTCGATCCCGCGACCGCCCGCGAAATCCGGGCGAAGATCCGCGATCTCACCTCCCGGGACGAGGTGGCCGTGCTCTGGACCACGCATAACATGTACGAGGTGGCCGAAGTCTGCGACCGCGTGCTCTTCCTGTCGCGCGGAAAGGTCCTGCTGGAAGGCGACCCGGGAACCTTGCCGCGCGCGCACGGCAAGGAGACGCTCGAGGAACTTTTCATCACCGTCGCGCGCGAGCCGCTCACGTTCGGGCGGCCATGAAAAAGCCGATGCTCCGGTTCCACCGCACGGCGGCGATCGTGCTCCGGCAGTACTACCTGATGCGCGGGAGCCCGGCGCGCGTGCTGTCGATCTTCGTGTGGATCGTCATCGACATCGTCCTGTGGGGATTCATCACGCGCTATCTGAACACCGTCGCCCGGCCGGGAATCGACTTCGTCCCGCTGCTCCTGGGCGCCGTCCTCCTGTGGGATTTCTTCGCGAGGGTCATGTACGGCGTGACGATGGCGTTCCTCGAAGACGTGTGGTCCCGCAATTTCCTCAACCTGTTCGCGTCGCCGCTCTCGATCCGGGAGTACCTTGGCGGCCTCGTGCTCTCGAGCGTCGTGACAAGTTCCCTGGGGCTGCTGACGATGATCGTCCTGGCCTCCGCGGGCTTCGGGCTGTCCTTCATCGCCTTCGGACTGATGCTGGTCCCGTTCGTCGTCGTGCTGTTCCTGTTCGGGATCGCGCTCGGCATCTTCGGCAGCGCGCTCGTGCTGCGTTTCGGGCCGGCGGCCGAATGGCTCATCTGGCCCATTCCCGCCATCGTCACGCCGTTCGCCGCGGTCTTCTACCCGGTTGCGTCCCTGCCCCGGTGGATGCAATGGATCTCGTGGGTGTTGCCCCCGTCCCACGTTTTCGAGGAATTGCGGGCGCTCGTGGCGGGCGGCCCCCTCCAGGGAACGGCGCTCTTGTGGAGCGCCGGGCTTTGCGCGTTCTACATCGTCCTGTCGTCGTGGTTTTTCGCCCGCGTTCATCGGGCCGCCGTCCGGTCCGGACTGTTGGCGCGCTACAGCGCGGAGAGCGGGGCCTGATCAGGAGGGAAGCATTTCGTCCTTCACGATCTTCAATATCGCGTTGTAGCTCCCTCCCGCACCCTCCGCCGGCGGCTTGCCGAAATTGAGGAAACAGATTACGGAGTAGCCGCTGCTTTTCACGTCCGCGATATCCTGCGTCAGGCCGGATTCGCACATCGCCTTGTCCACGCCATGGATCCGGTTCCAGTTCTTCAATAAATAGTAAATGGTGCAATTCATCTTGGTGACGCATCCGCCGGCCTCGTCCGTTTCGACTTCGTCCTTGTCCAATTCCCATCGATTCGCTCCGAACAAGATCTTCAACAACCCCTTTCCGTCCGTGATCGGCACTTTCCGGCTTTCCATCGATGAAATTCCTCCTTGAAAAGATAGTACCGCGGCTCCACCGCGACCACAAATTTCTCCGGCGGTTTCCCTCCGAAGACCCGAACCCTGCCGCGAATCCGTGGAATCCCAATTGAGAAAACTTCGTGCAAGGACGGCGTGTCATGAAACGATGGTATTTATCGGCGGCGCTGATCGTTCTGGCATTTTCGGCGGCGGCCGGGGAACCGGAGAAGGAGTTTTCGATCCGGGAGTTCAGCGTCCCCGCCGGTTCGCACCCCCATGACGTCGCTCCCGCGCCGGACGGAAGCGTGTGGTACACGGCCCAGAGCTCCGGGGAACTCGGGCGGCTCGACCCGGCGACGGGATCGACGCGGCACATCCCCCTGGGCCGGGGTTCGCGCCCCCACGGGGTGATCGTGGGCCCAGACGGGGCGCCCTGGATCACGGACAGCGGGCTGAATGCGGTCGTCCGGGTGGACCCCGCCGACGGGAAGGTTTCGACCTTTCCCCTGCCGAAAAACCGCCGCGGCGCCGACTTGAACACGGCCGCCTTCGACGGCCGCGGGATCCTCTGGTTCACCGGGCAGGGCGGAGTGTACGGACGCCTCGATCCGCGCACGGGACGGGTGGACGTCTTCGACGCGCCGGGGGGCCGTGGCCCTTACGGCATCGCGTCCACGCCCGACGGAAACATCTACTACGTTTCGCTCGCCGGAAGCCACCTGGCGCGGGTCGATACGGCGACGGGGACCGCCACGGTGATCCGGCCCCCAACCTCCGGGCAGGGGGCCCGCCGGGTCTGGTCCGATTCGAAGGGGCGGCTCTGGATCAGCGAATGGAACGCGGGGCAGCTCGCGATGTACGACCCCGGCGACGGAAAATGGAGGGAGTGGCGCCTTCCCGGGGAATCCCCCCGTGCCTACGCCGTGTATGTGGACGAAACCGACCGGATCTGGGTGACCGATTTCGGCGCAAACGCGCTGTTGCGCTTCGAGCCGGAGAGCGGATCCTTCAGGACGTTCGCCCTGCCGTCCGAGGGCGCCCGCATCCGCCAGCTACTGGGCAGGAAGGGGGAGGTCTGGGGAGCCGAGTCCGGCGTGGACAAACTCGTGGTGATCCGTTTCCGCTGACCCTACTCCAGGTACTTTTTCAAGTGCCCTATGGTGGCGGGCCAGGCCCGCCGGGAGGCCGCCAGGTTCGCGCCGTCCCGGCCGTCTTGCGCGCGCAGGAACCCGTGCCCCGCTCCCGGGTATGTGTGCTCCACGAACGTCTTCCCGAGTTCCTTCATTTTCGCCATGGCGGGGCCCACCGTGGCGTTCACCCGCGCGTCGTCCCCGCCGTAGAGCCCGAGCACCGGCGCCTTGATCCCCCGCAGGGAGTCCATGTCGGGAGATTCGCCGTAATACACCACCGCGGCCGCCAAACCCGGACGGACGGCCGCGTAATGGAAGCTCTGGCCGCCGCCCCAGCAGAAACCCTAGTTGGCGAAGTGCCCTTTCGCCGAGGGAAGGCTCGTCCCGTACCGGCTCACGGCATCGAGCATGGCCTCGACCTCCGGCCTCGAAAGTCCGCGTACCGCCTTCACGACGTCGTCCCGGCCGGCGAACGCCCCCGTCCCTCCGCCGCCGGGCCCCTTCCCCGAAAGCAGGTCCGGCGCGACGGCGATGAAACCTTCCGCCGCCAGCCGGTCCGCGACGGCGCGGATCCAGTCCGTCAAACCGAAAATCTCCTGGATCACGACCACCACGGGAGCCTTGTCCTTGCGCTCGGGGTATGCGACGAACGCGGCGACTTTCGCCTCCTTTCCCGGGACGGCGATGTCTACCCATTCGTGATGGCGCGGGGAAAGCTCCAGCGCGGCCTTCGCCCCGGCCTCCCCCGGAGGGACGACGGCCGATTGCGACCCCTGGACGCGCATCGGCGCCGAGGCCGCCAGCGCGGCGATGCATAAAAACAGGATTGCGGCTTTTGCCGTCATGCGAATGCGATGGCATGTCCGCGGCGGAAGATTCCCGAGGATGGGAAAAACCGGTCCCCCGCCGGACGCTCACCCCGGTTCGTTCAATACGTCCCGCACCTTTCTCGCCAGGGTGTTCGGGGTGAACGGCTTGGCCAGGAATGGAACGCCCGGCAGCAGGACAAACGATTCGTGAATGGCGTTTTCCGTGTAACCGCTCATGAAAACGACCTTCAAACCCGGTTTCGTCCGGCGCATCGCGCCGTACGCCTCTTTCCCTCCCATCTCCGCCATGACCACGTCCAGCAGCGCCAGGGAAACGCTCTCCCGGTTCCGTTCGAAAACGTCGACGGCCTCCGCCCCGTTGCGGGTGACCAACACGTTATATCCCAGGTCCTCCAGCGTCCGCTGCACGAGCCCCCGGACCGATTCGTCGTCCTCCGCAAGGAGGATGGTTTCCGAACCACCGGGAATTTCCTCCTGCCGGACCGCCTCGATCGCGTCGGGCGCGGCGTCGACGGGAGGAAGATAGACCCGGAAGGTCGTCCCAACCCCCACCTCGCTGTACAGGTGGATGAACCCGTTGTGCTGCTTGACGATCCCGTACACCATCGCCAACCCGAGGCCCGTCCCCTTGTCCGGCGATTTCGTCGTGAAGAACGGATCGAACACGCGCTCCTGCGTCGCCTCGTCCATCCCGGTTCCCGTGTCCGAGATGGAAAGGACCATGAACCTTCCGACCCTCATGTACGGATGGTATCGGACGTAATCCTCGTCCAGGTCCACCACCCCGGTCTCGATCAGGAGACGCCCTCCGG
>JAJZRM010000262.1 GCA_021802685.1 Deltaproteobacteria bacterium
CCGCCTTCCGCGGTCCCCTCCCCCATCGCATCCGCCCCCTTTCCTTCCCGTTCGATGCGCGGCGGCGGTCGAAGGATCCGGACGGTGCGCTACCCCTCCCGGTCTCCCAGGCGCTCCTCGAGCGTGGAGCAGACGCGTTCCCGGGACCTGTAAAACAGCGAGAACCGAAGGTCGAGCGCGGCGGGGAAGATCTCGTACATCTTCAGCGCCACGTCCTCCGGACGGCCGAACGGATCCCACCGCGCCTTGGAATTCGGGCGGATGAACCTGCCGCTCAACAGCAGGCGGAAGAACATCAGGTCGCACAACATCCCTTCCAGCCACGGCGTCCAGTTCTCGTACCCGGCGATCCATTTCAGGTGGGGCGTTCCCCTGAGCAGGACCTCGGCCGTCTTCCGGTTGACGAAGTCGCAGGCGCCGAGGTACAAGCCGTCGTAGCTGGTCAGGGGAGCCAGGATGTTCTTCAGCCGCGTCCGGCTGATATCCTGCACCGCGCTGATGGCCCCCCGTTTCCCATGGCAGGCGAAATAGGCGATCTTCGCGCGCTGGTCGGCGCCCTGGTCGTGGGAGTACAAAGCGGACTTCAGGCCTTCGGCGTTCTGGAATACGATGTAACTGAACAGCGCATCGTGCCCTGGCCGATCCCGGCGCACCCCGTTGCGGCGGGAGTAGGTCTCTTCGGTGTCCCGCTTCAGCTGCTCGAAGAACGGCTTGACGGTCTCGTCGTGCAGCCGGTCCCACTGCGCCTCGAACACCTTGATGATGTACCGGAACCCGTTTCTTTCCCGCATCCCGGATCCCTTGCCGCGCTGGGCGGATTTCCCTTCCCGCCGGCCAGGCGGCGGGTCTGCGTTCCTTACATTCTCATTCCCGCCAGGTCCCCCGTCAAGCCCGCAGAAAACCCTTTTCAATCAAACGGCTCGCAGAGGAAACGGAACGAAAACATTAGGAAAAACGGCAGGATTACAGCATCGTCAAACGAACAGGTCCACCAGGACGCCGCAGGGGGGGGATTTCCTTCCGTAGCGGGTATTCCACTCCCCGAACCTTCCGTACGACTCTTCCAACCCGAAATCGTTCAACGCGATCTCGCAGGTGGGATTGACGCGGGCGGGTACGGAAGAGGAACCGGCCTTCACGATCCGGCTCCCCCGCCATTCCGGTACGGACCGAGTCGATGCGGGCGCGTCGATCAATCGATCCTCTCCCCTCCCCACGGCTACCGAAAGGATTCGCAAAAGCCGTTCCATCGGGGTTGAGCCATAAGCACCCGATATATCAAGATAAAAATATATGCCTGCCATCGCTGTGGGTATGGACTTTCCCAAACCGGGAAAATACTTTCCGTGCTCTGCGACTACTTCGGAACCGTCGGATACCCGGCACGGACCCAGTCGCTCCATCCTCCCTTGAGCACGGAGACGTCCTTGTACCCTTTCCCGATCAACCGGAGCGCCACACTGGCGCTCGTGTGCTCGTCGTTTCAGGCGCAGTAAAGGACCAGCGGCTTCCCCTTCGCGTACCTCTCCGCCCACCGGTTCACATCGTCGGGATCTTCCCGCACCGCCCCGGCGATCATCCGGTCGCTGTTCCGCCAACTCCCGCCGGTCCGGACATCCACGACGACGATTTCCCGATGGTCCAGACGCCGGAGGAGATCTTCCTTCGTGATCCGGGCGGGACTTTCCGCCCAGGCATCGACGGCATACAGCGCGGATGCCGACAGTGCGACCGCAACGAAGATCGCCGCGAACGTCCTCCCGTTCATGCCCTCCCCTCCTTCCCCGTATACCGCCATACTACTCCGAAATATCCGTACCGATCCCCGTGCGTATATATAATTGGGGCATGTCGAAGCACCTGGTGTTCGTCGGCGGAGGCCACGCCCACCTGACCGCGCTTGCGTTCCTGCGCGATACGGTGCGGGCAGGCCACCGAGTCACGTTGATCGGTCCGGCTCCTTATCATTACTATTCGGGAATGGGCCCGGGCCTTCTCTCCGGAATCTACCGGCCCGCCGAAGCCCGTTTCCACGTCCGGAAGATGGCGGAAGACCGCGGAGCGGCGTTCGTCGAGGGGCGGGTGACCTTGGTGGATCCCTTCCGCCGCGCCCTTATTCTTGAGTCGGGTCGAGAGGTCCGTTACGACGCGGCCTCCTTCAACATCGGGAGCGAAGTTCCCCCGGATCTTCTCGGTCCGTCGCCGGGGGGAAACGTTTTTCCCGTCAAGCCCGTCGAGAACCTTCTGGAGGCGCGCCGGATGGTGCGGGAAACCTCCGGCGGGAGAACGTTTCGCGCCGTCGTGGTGGGCGGCGGGACCGCGGGCGTGGAAATCGCCGCCAACCTCGGGCGCCTCGCGAGGGAAACGGGCCGGATCGAAACGATCACGATCGTATCCCGGTCGGACATTCTTGCCGATTTCCCCGACAAGGCGCGCTCCCTGGCGCGGGCATCCCTCGCCCGATGGAAGGTCGAAATCCTCGAGGGGGCCGCGGTCCGATCGATTTCCCGCGGGACGGTACACCTGGAAAACGGATCCGCAGTCGATGGGAACCTGGTGTTCGTCGCCGTGGGGATCCGGCCCCTCCCGCTCTTCCGGAATTCGGGCCTTCCCACGGGAGAAGACGGGGGCCTCCTCGTCAACGACCGGCTGCAGTGCGTCATGCACCCCGAACTCTTCGGCGGCGGCGACTGCATCACCATCGAAGGGATCCCCCTGGACCGGGTCGGGGTCTACGCCGTTCGGGAAAACCGCATCCTCCACCGGAACCTGCTGGCGTTCCTCGAAGGCAGGCCGCTGCTCCGGTTTAATCCCGGAGGCGGCTACCTGTTGATCCTGAACCTGGGAGACGGAACGGGGATTTTCCGGCGGAAGGGATTCGCCTGGGACGGTTCCCTCGCCTTCCGGCTGAAAAACCATCTCGACCGGAGCTTCATGAAAAAATTCCAACTGTCGGGGGAAACCGACGGCCTTCCAGCGAAGGATAATGCATAGGAGAAGGGAGGGAACACCGTGGGGCTGTCCGACTATTTCAAACCCGTTTCCGCCTGGGCCGCCGGAGAGGTCAAAAAATTCCTCCGGGAAAGGGACGCGGATTCGTACAATCTCGTCGATGTAAGACAACCGGGGGAATACGAATGCGGGCATCTGCCCGGAGCCCGGCTCATCCCGCTCGCGGAACTGCAGGACCGCCTCCGCGAACTGGACCGGACCAAGCCGACCATCACGTATTGAAGGGCCGGGGTCCGCAGCCGTGCCGCTGCGGCGATCCTCGAGGAAGGCGGTTTTCGGGAAGTCCGAAGCATGTCCGGAGGGATCAACGCCTGGAACGGCCTTGTGGCGGCAGGGGCGCACGACGCGGGGCTTGCGTATTATTCCCGGGCGTCGGAGCCGGTGGAATTGATTTCGCTGTCGTGGGCGCTCGAGGAGGGGAACCGCGTCTTCTACGACCGGATTTTCTGGTCCGCGCCCGATTTGGATGCCGCCTCGATCTTCCGGTCGCTGAGCCTGGCGGAGGAACAGCACAAGAAATCCCTGCGAGAACTTCACGCCCGGGTCTCCGGCATGGACACCGATCCCCCTCTTCCGGAAGGCATGACATCGGGATACTGGCTGGAGGGGGGATCCCCGGTCGAAGAAGCGCTGGAGCGGGTCCGGGGGATGAAAGGAAACCAGATCCTCGAGTACTGCATGGCGATGGAGGCGAACTCCCTCGACCGGTACATCAAGATGTCGCGTTCGGTCGAGGGAGATCGTCCCCGCGAGCTTTTCCTGAGGCTCTCCGGGGAGGAAAAGTCGCACATTGCGCGAATGGCTTCCCTGCTGGACCGTTGGAGAGGCTAGTGCACCGTCTCGCAAATATCTTGGCATTCGAGCGCCGCTGCATCCGCTCCAGCTTCGTTGCGCAAGTTCGCCGTACTCTCCCGGTACGCCTTCACTTGCGCGCCTTGCTGGCGCGGCGCATCGACGCTCTCGATGCGTCAAGCTATTTGCGAGACGGTACACTAGCCTGGCAAGGGGGGTTACCGGACCTTCATTCCCCCGACGCCTTCCGGGTCCCTTCATCGATCGGTATCCGGTCCCGGTTCTCCGCGAGCCACCGGTCGAACGTCTTCATGCCGGGATGGATGCGCCTTGCGGTTCCCAGGTCGCGGGCCCCGCAATACACATGCTCGAAGTCGCGCTTGAACTGGAACATGTTCCCGAGATCTTCCGCCCCGGGAAATCCGAACCCGCGATAGACCTCGGGCGGGACGTCGTTATGCCGGACCTTCCGGCCCAGCGCCCTGGTAAGCGCGTCCGCCATCTGGGCGCCGGTCAGATGGTCGCCCGCGATGCCGACGGTCTTTCCGAGGTATTCGCTTCGGTTCTTGATGATGTTGTAGGCGCACTGCCCGATGTCTTCCGCGGCGATGCCGGGGAGCTTCCTGTCTCCCATGGGGAGGGTGAACTCCAGCTCCCCGCCCGCTCCCATCCGGGGGCCCATTCCGAAATGGATCAGGTTGTCCCAATAAAAGGAGGTCCGCAGGAACGTCACCGGCAGACCGCGCTCGGTGAAGTACGCATCCGCCTCTCCCTTGGAGTCAAGGTGCGGCACCTTGTATTTGCCCATGAGCGTCGGCATGCGGTTGTCCCCGAGAGGCACCCATTTGCGCGTGTCCTCGAGCGTCGACCAGATGACATGCCCGACGTGGTCCTCCTTCGCCGCGTCGGCCATGTTTTTCGCGTGGGCGAGTTCCTTTTCC
>JAJZRM010000263.1 GCA_021802685.1 Deltaproteobacteria bacterium
CTCGTCACCTCGAGGATCTCCTTCGACAGGGTGGCGAGGACCCCCTCGTCGATCCCGTATGCCTGCCGCCCCATCAGGGCTTCGCCCGAAAGCTTCAGCAGGATCCGGCGGTACGACGGTTTCGCCACGGAACCTCCGCTAGGCGGCGCTCTAGAGAATTCACTCCTGCCCGAGTTGCTTGGCCACTTCGGCGGCCAGGTCGGTCGACCGCTTCTCCAGCCCTTCTCCCACCTGGTACCGCACGAAGGACTCAAGCCGGACCTCCACGCCCGCGGCCTTGCCGGCTTCCGCGAGGAGCGTCCCGACCTTCCGGTCTGGATCCTTGATGAACGCCTGCTCGATGATGCAGAAATCCCCGAAATATTTCTCGAGCTTCCCTTCGGCGATCTTGTCGAGGATCTTTTCGGGCTTGCCGGAAGCCTTCGCCTGCTCCCGGTAGATGGACTTTTCGTGCTCCACCACCGAAGCGGGGACGTCCTTCCGGCTGACGTACACCGGGTTCGCCGCCGCGACCTGCATCGCCAGGTCCTTGGCCAGCGCAGCCGCCCCCGCGTTCTCCGGCCCCGTCCCCGAGAGCGCCACCAGCACCCCGATCTTGCCCCCCGCGTGGATGTAGGGGACGATCATCCCGGGGGCGTCCTTGCCCACCTCGAACCGGGCGAAGCGCCGGAAGGAGATCCTCTCGCCGATCTTGGCCACCCTTTCCGTGAGCTTCTCGCCCAGGGTGCCGCCTCCCGCGGGGAGGAGCAGCGCCTCGTCCACGTCCTTCGGTCCCTTCAGGTTCACCAGCGCGGCGACCTCCCGGACCAGGCCGGCGAATTCCTCGGTCTTGGCCACGAAATCGGTCTCGCAGTTGACCTCCACCAGCGTCCCGGAATTCCCCTCCACGTGGGCGCACACCAGCCCTTCGGAAGCGATCCGCGAAGATTTCTTCGCCGCCGCCGCCAACCCCTTCGTGCGGAGGTTGTCGATCGCCTTTTCCATTTCGCCGCCCGCCGAAGCGAGCGCCGCCTTGCAATCCATCAGACCCGCGCCGGTTTTCTCGCGCAGTTCCTTGACCATCTCGGAAGTGATCTGCATTCCCAATGTTCTCCCTGGCGGTTTCGAATCGAACGTATCGCTGCAAGGGCCCCCCGCGGGGCCCCGTTTTACTCCGTCGCGCCTTCCGCGGACTTGGGGACCTCTTCCTCCTCCTCGGTGGAGATGAGGGAGACGGTGACCTCGGGGGTCTCCGTGTCCTTGTCGCCCTGCGAGGCGTTCTTCTCGGCGTACACCGCCTTCCCTTCGATGATCGCGTCGGCCATCTTGGAAAGGAACAGCTTGATCGCCCGGATGGCGTCGTCGTTGCCGGGGATCACGTGGTCGATCAGGTCCGGGTCGCAGTTCGTGTCGACGATGGCGATGATGGGGATCGACAGCCGCCGGGCCTCGAGGATCGCGATCTGCTCCCTGGACGGGTCGACGACGAACATGGCGTCGGGCTGGCGCCGCAGCTCGCGGATGCCCCCCAGGATCTTTTCCAGTTTCACCCGCTCTTTATCGAGTTTCAGCACTTCCTTCTTCGGAAGCCGTTCGGCGGTCCCGTCGGTGCCGATCTCGGACAGCTTCTGAAGGCGGTCCAGGCTCTTGCGGATCGTGGCGAAGTTCGTGAGCATCCCGCCGAGCCACCGCTGGTTGACATAGGGGGCGCTCGCGCGGCGCGCCTCTTCCTCCACCGCCTCCTGCGCCTGCTTCTTCGTCCCGACGAAGAGGATCGTCTTCCCCTCGGCGGCCATCGTCCGCACCGTGTCGTACGCGGCGCGGAACATCTTCACGGTCTGCTGCAGATCGATGATGTAGATCCCGTTCCGTGCGGTGAAGATGTACTTCTTCATCTTCGGGTTCCACCGCTTCGTCTGGTGCCCGAAGTGGACGCCCGCCTCCAGCAACTGCTTCATCGTGATTACCGCGCTTTGCCCGTTCGCCATGCCGTTCCTTCCTCCTTGCGATTCAGGGGTTTTTCCTCCGGACGCTCCGCCCCTCCCCATTCACCCCGCCGATGCGAGGCACCCCGGGGAGAGTCCCGCCCGTGGGTGATAACGCAAAGCCAAGCAAGTACATATAGCACGGACGCCCAACGGACTTCAACTGCCGGCGTCCGTGCGTCACGCTGGGGGGGGGACACTCTAACCCTTCGCCCGCGTTTGAGGCTAAGAGTATCCCCCCGGTCGCAGGGCGTCCGTGTGTCCCCCCAGGTGGGGCCGGATCAGCTCCGGTACCCGGAGTTGATCCGCACGTACTCTTCCGTCAGGTCGGAGAAGTACACGTACGCGCTCCCTTTTCCGAGCCCGAGGTCCACGTCGATCCCGTACGTCTCCTTCCGGATCTTCGGCGCGGCCCGGCGCTCCGCCGCCGGGTCCGGGCGCATCCCCCGCCGCAGCAGCGTTTCCCCCGCGAACCGCATGGCGACCTTCATGGGATCCACGGCGACCCCCGCCCGGCCCAGCGCCGCGATCACCCGTCCCCAGTTGAGGTCCGCGCCGTGCACGGCCGTCTTCACCAGCGGAGAGGTCGCGGCCGCGCGGGCGGCGCGTTCCGCCTCCGCGTCGGTGCGCGCGCCGGTCACGGTGAGGCGAACGACCCTCGTCGCGCCCTCGCCGTCCCGGACGATCATCAGGGCCAGATCGAGCAGAAGGGAGCGCAGCGCCTCCCCGAAGGCCGCGAGGCCTTTCCCCGACAGCGGCGGCATGCCGCACGCCCCGTTGGCGAACAGGGCGGCCGTGTCGTTCGTGCTCATGTCCCCGTCCACCACGATGCGGTTCAGGGAGGCGTCGACCGCCTCCCGCAGCAGGCGGCGGGCGTCCGCGGGGAGAAGCGCGGCATCGGTGAACGCGTACGCGAGCATCGTCCCCATGTTCGGAGCGATCATCCCCGCCCCTTTGGCGATCCCGCCGATGGTGACGGTCCTTCCCCCGATGCGGACCGCGCGGATCCCGCGCTTTGGGAACGCGTCGGTCGTCCGGATGGCCTCCCCCGCCGCGGCGATCCCGTCCGGGGAAAGGCGCCCGGCGAGACCGGGAAGGGCCGAGACGATCTTCCCCACCGGAAGCGGGACGCCGATGATGCCGGTGGAGCCGACCAGCAGCGCGTCCTTGGGCAGCCCCAGGGCCTTGCTCGCCGCGCGGGACGTCTCCCGCACCGCCCGCATCCCCGCCGCGCCGGTGCAGGCGTTCGCGTTGCCGCTGTTGGCCACGATCCCGCGCAGGCGGGAGCGGGTCCGGAGGGCCCTTCCCCAGACGACGGGGGCCGCCGCCACCCTGTTCCTCGTGAACACCGCCGCGGATACGCAGGGGCGGTCGCTCACGACCAGCGCGAGATCCGGCTTTCCGGACCGCTTGATCCCGCACGCGGTCCCCGCGCCGCGGAACCCCGGAACGACGATCCCCTTAGGAAGTTTCATATACCCTCCAACGACAGAGGGGGACATTCTTGATCTGATGGGGGATGAAGGGAAAGAGTGTCCCCCGCCAGCCTCACGCCCCCTGCCCGCAGCATTTCTTGTACTTCTTCCCGGAACCGCAAGGGCACGGGTCGTTCCGCCCGATCTTGGCTCCCTGCCGCTTCTGGGTGGTCTCCCCCGCCCGCTTGATGTCCCCGCGGGAAAGGGAAACCCTCCGCGGGCTCGGTCCCGGGAGCCGGGACACCGTCTTCTCGTCTTCCTCCTCGCGCTGCACCTTCACGTGGAACAGGCGTTTCAGGGACTCCTCCTTGACCCGGGCGATCAGGTCGGAGAACAGGTCGAACCCCTCGCGCTGGTACTCCTTCAGCGGATCCTTCTGCCCGTACCCCCGCAGGCCGATCCCCTCCTTCAGGTGGTCCATCGACAGGAGGTGGTCCTTCCAGAGAGCGTCCACGGTGGAGAGCAGGAACATCTTCTCGAGGTACCGGATCGCGTCGGAGCCGTATTCGGCCTCTTTCCCCGCATAGAACGCCTCGGCCCCCTCCCGGATCCGGTCGGCCAGCGTCGACGGATTGAGGGCGTTCCGCTCCGCGTCCGGGATCTCGAGGGGGAATCCGAACTGCGCGTGGACGGCGGTCTTCAACCCTTCGAGGTCCCATTCCTCGGGATGCGACTTCTCGTCGGAAAACGTCCCGGCCAATTCCTCCGAGACCTCCGCCGTGAACTCCATCACCATGTCGCGCAGGTTGTCGCTTCCGAGCACGTCCCGGCGCATCTCGTAGATCACCTTGCGCTGCTTGTTCATCACGTCGTCGTATTCGAGGAGGTGCTTCCGGATGTCGAAGTTGTGCGCTTCGACCTTCTTCTGGGCGTTCTCCACCGCCTTGTTGATGAGGGGGTGCTCGATCGGCTCCCCTTCCTCCATCCCCAGCTTTTCCATGATCGGCGAGATCCGGTCGGATCCGAAGATGCGGAGCAGGTCGTCTTCGAGCGAAAGGTAGAACCGCGAGGAGCCCGGGTCCCCTTGCCGCCCCGCGCGTCCGCGCAGCTGGTTGTCCACCCGGCGGGATTCGTGGCGCTCCGTGCCGATGATGTGGAGCCCCCCTTTTTCGACGACGCCCTCGCCGAGCTTGATGTCGACGCCGCGGCCGGCCATGTTCGTCGCGATGGTCACCTTCCCCGGCTGGCCCGCCTCCGCGATGATCTGCGCCTCCCGTTCGTGGTGCTTCGCGTTCAGGACGTTGTGCGGGAAGATCGG
>JAJZRM010000264.1 GCA_021802685.1 Deltaproteobacteria bacterium
CTGACGGAAGCGGAGATCGTCTCCACGCCCACCGGTCCGCCCTGGAACTTTTCCAGGATCACCCGCAGGATCTTGCGGTCCATCACGTCGAGCCCCTGCCGGTCGACCTCCATCCGGAGCAACGCATGGTCGGCGATCTCCCGGGTGATCACGCCGTCTCCGCCCACCTGCGCGAAGTCCCGCACCCTCCGCAACAACCGGTTGGCGATCCTGGGCGTCCCCCGGGAACGCCTCGCGATCTCCCGCTCCCCCTCCGGTACGATCCGGATCGACAGGGACGACGCGGAGCGGCGGACCACCTCTTCCAGCTCCTCCTGCCCGTAATATTCCAGGCGGAACGGGACGCCGAACCGGTCCCTCAAGGGGGAGGTAAGCAGCCCCGTGCGCGTGGTGGCGCCCACGAGGGTGAATCGGGGCAGCGCCAGGCGGATCGATTTCGCCGACGGCCCCTGCCCGAGGATGATGTCGAGCGCGAAGTCCTCCATGGCGGAGTAAAGCAGTTCCTCCACGACGCGGCTCAAGCGGTGGATCTCGTCGATGAAGAGGACGTCCCCCGGCTCCAGCGCCGTGAGGATCGCGGCGATGTCCCCTTTCCTCTCGATCGCGGGCCCCGACGTCGTTCGGATCCCCACGGCCATTTCGTTGGCGATGATGTGCGCGAGGGTGGTTTTCCCGAGGCCGGGAGGGCCGGAGAGCAGGACGTGGTCGAGCGACTCCCCGCGGGCCCTGGCCGCGGAGATGTACGTTTCCAGGTTCGAGACGATCGCCCGCTGGCCGATGAACTCGGCGAGCCGCTTCGGACGCAGCGACAGGTCGGCCGGAAGTTCCGCCCCGCCCTTGTCCGGATCCAGGATCCTGCCGTCCAATCTTTCCTCGCTCTCCCGGTACGCCGTCCGTGGTTATCCGCGGCTTCCGGACAGGCGCCGCAACGCCTCCCGGAGCAGCGCGTCGGCGGGGAGGCCCGCACCCATGTCCCGCCGGACGCCTGCGATCGCCGACTGCGACTCGCCGCGCGAAAACCCCAAGGCCGACAGGGCTTCCCATGCCTGCCCTTCCGGCCCGCCGGATAAGGACGCCGACGGCTCCTCCAACGTCGAAAACTCGACCGATACCTTCTTGAGGCGGTCCGGCAGCTCCATGGCGATCCGCTGCGCCAGCTTCTTCCCGATCCCCGGCACGCGGGTGAAGGACGCGGCGTCTTCCCGGGCGCACCCGGAGAGCACCCCGTCGACTCCGAGAACCGACAGCACGGCGAGGGCGGATTTCGGACCGACGCCGCTCACCCCGATCGTGGCGAGAAAGATTTCCCGCTCCGTTTCCGTGGTGAAGCCGAAGAGGTCCCCGCCCCCCTCGCGGAAGTGCAGGTACGTCCGGAGGAAGCAGGTCTCCCCGTCGGGAGGAAGCTCTTTCCGTGTGGCGGCCGAGACGTACGCCCGGAAACCGACGCCGGCGCACTCCACCACCACGAAATCCTTGCCGCCGCCCGCGATGCGGCCTCGAAGATGGTCGATCATCGCCGAACATCATATCATTTCTTCCCTGCGGGATGACCCTGGAGCCGGGGGGGACGCGGAAAGCGGAAAGCCCGGCTTTGCGCCGGGCTTTCCGATTCATGCCTTTATTTCAGGACGGGAAAAGCGACGGAGACCGTCCTTTCCCTTCCGGGTCACCGTGCCCGCGGGTAGTCGAACCACCACGTCCCCTGGATATCCAGGACCTTGATGGAGTAAGGACTTTCCCCTTCGACCTCGACCGCCGGCTCCGGCACATAGACATTTCCGAGGCGGGGTTTCATGCGCTTTGGAGACAACTCCTGGTCGTCCACGGACGCCAGGATGAACTTGTTCCCTTCGAATTCCGCCTTGAAGGTTTTCTGAAGATTCGGCAACAATTTTTCGATAACCAACCTGTTCGGAGCCGCCAACGTCGTCATCGGTTCTCTCCTCTGGAGTCGGTGTGGGTGGGTTGCCAGGATACGCATGAACTTCCCGTCCATCGCCTCTTCTCCCCGGTTGGTTCCCTCCTTTCCTTCCCGTGATGAATACGGCGTTTCGCCGTAAGCGGCCTCCGCGCATGGCAACCCCGCCGAAAAGGGACATCCTGTGCGCCCCGGGCGAAACAGGCCCCCCCTGCCGCGGCGATATTTCGAGGTTCGGGCCGATCAGGAAACGACCGACCTGGAAAAACCGCTTCTTCCGGTTCCGACCGGCATGGAGGGAGAGCTGTTCCGCTGACCACGGTTCATATTCGCAGATTGAAATACGCGCCGGCGGATGTCAACAGGTTTTTCCGCCGGACGGACCGGGAAGGGCATCCGCCCGCGGCAACATCACAGGGAAAGATCCCTCGTCACCGCGCGGCAGAACGCCATCGCAAGGGCGTCGGTGGCGTCCGCGGGCACGGACCCGCGAAGCCCCAGCAGGCGCGCGACCATCCCGGCCACCTGTTCCTTGGGCGCGGAACCGTACCCCGTCGCGGCCGCCTTGATCTCCTTGGCGCTGTATTCGAACACGGACAAACCGTGGACCCGGCACGTGACGATGGCCGCTCCCCGGGCCTGTCCGAGCTTCAGCGCCGAGGAGGCGTTCTTCGCCAGAAATACCTTCTCCACCGCGGCCTCGGTCGGCCGGTGCCGAAGGATGAGCTCGGAAAGCTCGCTGTGGATCCTGAAGAGCCGGTCCGGGAACGATTCATCGCCATCCAGGCGGATGACGCCCCACGCCACCGCGGAAACGGCGTTTCCCCGCAGGTCCACGATCCCGTACCCGGTTCTCAGCGACCCCGGATCGATCCCCAATATGCGGCGTATCCCGCTCATCGCATCACAGGATACACCTTCATCCGCATCCTCGTCCTCCTTCGTGGGGACCGCTTTTGCAGGAAATTATGGATTTAGGAATGCCCAGGAATCGGGGTTTGGGTCAACCCACCCGCTTCAACGATCCAGGAACTGTCTTGGCGTGAGTATCTTCAACGAATTAGGCAGTCCAGAAGCACCGCCGGGATCCACTACGAGGAGATCCTTGTCGCCAGTGACCAGGTAGTCCGCGCTGATTGCGGCACAAAGTGACAAGTAGGCGTCGTCCTTCGGGTCGCGGCAGATCGTCACTTTCCGCTTCGGCTCCGCAACTTCGCAAAGAGATTGGAATTTCGTCCAGAGAGACAGCAGGGTCTTCGTCTTCTCGTCTCCCAACTTCGTGGCCAATCGATGAACTGTCGCCTCGACTTCCGAGATGATGTCCGGCGAGAGGTAGACCTTCCCAATGGAAAACGCCTTGCTCACAGCATCCAAGGGGGTGCCGCCGAATGCGGCGGAGATCAGTACGTTGGCGTCAATGACGACCTTATCCATACACGGTTTTTCCGGCTTCCTCCAGCGCCTTCAACCCCTCCACTTTCGAGATCCCTGCGTCCTTCAGGATCATCCCGATTTCAAGGAGCAGATCTTCCGGAGACCCTTTCCGCACCGGGACAATCCTCGCAATCGGTTTCCCACGACGAGTGACAACGACTTCTCTCCTCTCACCCAGAAGCCCGGTGAGATTTTCCTTAAACTCTCGAACTCCGACGAACTGCAGACTCGATTTCCTTGCCATCTTGTTCCCTCCAATGTGGCCACATTCCCCCCTATGGTGCCACATTCCAGGAACTACAGCAAGGTCTTGGAGCAAATGTGCCCCCAACGCCTATCGAGACCTGCAACATACCGACGCAACGAGCAAGATGATCCAATGCCTGAATCGGTACCGGATGGTCATATCGGGGGAAACTATGGGGCGGGCGATAACCGGCCTGCGGCGATTACCCGCCGAACGCCTCCATCGCCTCGTCGGAGATGTCGAAGTTCGCCCAGACGTTCTGGACGTCGTCGGATTCTTCCAGGGCGTTCATCATCTTGAGCATGGTCTCCGCCGGCTTCCCTTCCATGTGGACCGTGGTCTGCGGCACCATCGCCACCTCGGCGGAGGCGACTTTCACTCCCCGGTCCTCCAACCCCTTCTTCACGTCATCGAACACCTCGGGCTCGCACCGGACCTCGTACTCGTGCGACTCGGGATCGTTCGCCACGTCGTCGGCGCCCAGGTCCAGGGCGATCTCGATCAGCCGCTCCTCGTCCATCCCTTCCTTGGGGACGCCGATCGATCCCTTCTTGCTGAACATCCAGTTGACGCACCCGGTCTCGCCGAGGTTGCCGTTGTACTTGGCGAAGATGTGGCGGATGTCGGCCACCGTGCGGTTCTTGTTGTCGGTCAGCACCTTCACCAGGACCGCCACGCCGTTGGGGCCGTACCCTTCGTACAGGTACTCCTCGTACGAAACGCCTTCGAGGTCGCCGGTCCCCTTCTTGACCGCCCGGGTGACGTTGTCGTTGGGCATGTTCACGGCCTTGGCCGCCAGGATCGCCTGCCGGAGGCGGGCGTTGCCGTTCGGGTCCCCGCCGCCGATCTTCGCGGCGGTGATGAGTTCGCGGGTGATCTTCGTGAAGGCCCTGCCCCGCTGGGCGTCGGCCTTCCCCTTCTTATGCTTGATCGAGCTCCATTTATTATGCCCGGACATGGGGAGGACGCTCCGTAACCAGGATTTTTTTCCGGCAAGAAAAAGGGCCCCTGCTCCGTTTCCGGCGCAAGGGCCCCAAGGTTAAATTCGGCGGCGACCTACTCTCCCACGGGGGTCACCCCGCAGTACCATC
>JAJZRM010000265.1 GCA_021802685.1 Deltaproteobacteria bacterium
GGGGGGGTCTATTCGAACAGCATGACCGTGACCCATACCCGGGAAGAGTTCGTTCTCGATTTCCTGATGGTGGCCCCTCCCGCCGGTTCCGTGACCGCCCGGATCGTCCTTTCGCCGGGGCACGCCAAGCGGGTGGTCGCCGCGCTGGGGGAGAACCTCCGGAAGTACGAAGAAACCTTCGGGACCATCCGGGCGGCGGAGGAGCCGAAGGGAAAGATCGGGGTCAACTGACCATGGCGACGCTTTTCCGGAAGATCTGGGACCTGCACGCCGTGAAAAGCCACGGCGCCGACGCGCTGCTCTACATCGACCGGCACCTGGTGCACGAGGTGACGAGCCCCCAGGCGTTCGAGGGGCTGCGCCTGGCGGGCCGCGCGGTGCGGCGCCCGGGGGCGATCCTCGCCGTGCCGGACCACAACGTCCCCACCACGCCCGACCGCGCAAGCCGGATCGAGGACCGGGAGAGCCGGGAGCAGATCGAGGCGCTGCGCCGGAACGCTCTCGGGGCGGGAGTCGCCCTCTTCGACATATCCGACCCGAGGCAGGGGATCGTCCACGTCATCGGCCCCGAGGCGGGGCTCGTGCAACCGGGGATCACGATCGTGTGCGGCGACTCCCACACCGGCACGCTCGGAGCGTTCGGGGCCGTCGCCTTCGGCATCGGCACTTCCGAGGTGGAGCATGTGCTGGCCACGCAGGCGCTCTGGCAGAAGATGCCCCGGCAGATGCGCGTGACGGTCACCGGCGGGTTGCTCCCCTTCGTCACCCCGAAGGACGTCATCCTCGCCGTGATCGCGAAGATCGGCGCCGCGGGGGGAACGGGGCACGCCATCGAGTTCTCCGGAGACACGATCCGGCGGATGACGATGGAAGGCCGGATGACGGTCTGCAACATGACGATCGAGGCCGGCTCGCGGTTCGGGCTGATCGCGCCCGACGAGGTCACCTTCGCATACCTGAAGGGAAGGCCTCTCGCGCCGTCCCCCGGGCATTGGGACGCCGCGGTATCGTACTGGCGGGGGCTCTCCTCCGACCCGGACGCCTCGTGGGACCGCGAGGTGGCGCTCGACGCGGGCGCCCTCGAGCCGCACGTCACCTGGGGAACGAGCCCGCAGGACGCCCTCCCCGTGGGCGGCGCGGTGCCGGACCCGGAATCGCATGCGGACCCGGCGGAGCGCGCCCGGATCCGGCGGGCGCTGGAGTACATGGCGCTCTCGCCCGGGACGCGGCTGACCGACATCCCCGTGGACAAGGTGTTCATCGGTTCGTGCACCAACGCGCGCATCGAGGACCTGCGGGCCGCCGCCGCGGTGGTCAAGGGTCGGAAGGTGGCCCCGAACGTGACCGCCCTGGTCGTTCCGGGGTCCGGGCAGGTGAAGAAGCAGTCGGAGGAGGAGGGGCTGGACCGCGTGTTTCTCGAGGCGGGATTCCAGTGGCGCCTTCCGGGCTGCTCCATGTGCCTCGGCATGAACCCGGACAAGTTGAAAAGCGGCGAGCGGTGCGCCTCCACGTCGAACCGGAACTTCGAGGGGAGGCAGGGGCCCGGCGGGCGGACCCACCTGATGAGCCCGCCGATGGCGGCGGCGGCGGCGATCGCCGGCCGCATCGCCGACGTCCGGGAGGTGGTGCGATGAGGGAGAAGTTCCTGCCCCTGGCCACGGTGGGGGTCCCGCTGGACCGGCCGAACGTCGACACGGACGCCATCATCCCCGCGAGGTACCTGAAGACGGTGCGGCGCACGGGGCTGGGCGAGGGGCTTTTCTTCGCGTGGCGGTATGACGCGGAAGGGTCGCCGCGCCCCGGCTTCCCGTTGAACATGCCCGAGTACAGCGGCGGAAAGGTGCTGGTGGCGGGGGAGAATTTCGGATGCGGTTCGTCCCGGGAGCACGCCGTGTGGGCGCTGATGGACTTCGGCTTCCGGGCGGTGATCGCGCCGTCGTACAGCGACATCTTCCACAACAACTGCCTGAAGAACGGGATGCTCCCGGTGACGCTGCCGGCGGGGGAGGTGCGGTCGCTGATGGACGCGTTGCTCGCCGCGCCGGGCGGCAAGGTGGAGGTGGACCTTTCGGGGCAGACGGTGACGGGGCCGGGCGGCGACGTCCACCCCTTCCGGATCGATCCCTTCCCGAAGAGGTGCCTCCTCGAAGGGCTGGACGAGATCGCCCTCACGCTTTCGATGGCCGGGGAGATCGACCGGTACGAGCGGGAGCGGAGAAAAGCCACTCCGTGGCTCTTCGGGGATCTCGCCGGATGAGCCCGGCGTCCCGCGCGGCGCCGCAGCGGTTCCCCGTCGCCCTCCTCCAGATGGCCGTGGCCGCGGACCCGCGGGAGAACCTCGAAAAGGGGCTCTCCATGATCCGGGAGGCGGCGAAGCGGGGCGCGCGGGTCGTGTGCCTCCCGGAGCTGTTCCGCACCCGGTACTTCTGCCAGCGGGAGGATACGGCTTTCTTCGACCTAGCGGAAGAAGTGCCGGGACCGACCACGGACGCGGTCTCCGCGGCCGCGCGGGATGCGGGGGTCGTCGTCGTCGCTCCCGTCTTCGAACGGCGGGCGGCCGGCGTATATCACAACAGCCTGGCGGTGATCGACGCCGACGGCGCCGTCGCGGGGGTCTACCGGAAGATGCACGTTCCGGACGACCCGTCGTACTACGAAAAATTCTACTTTACCCCGGGAGACCTGGGGTTTCCGGCGTTCGACACCCGGGTGGGGCGGATCGGCGCCCTCATCTGCTGGGACCAGTGGTACCCGGAAGGCGCCCGGCTCGCCTCGCTTGCCGGTGCGAACGTCCTTTTCTACCCCACGGCCATCGGCTGGCATCCCCGCGAGAAGGAGGCGCACGGCGCGCGGCAGCGGGACGCGTGGCGGACCGTCCAGCGCGGGCACGCCGTCGCCAACGGCGTGTACGTCGCGGCGGTCAACCGGGTGGGGCACGAGGTCCCGGAAGGCGGGGGCGCCGGAATCGAGTTCTGGGGATCCTCCTTCCTCTGCGACCCGCAGGGGGCGATGCTCGCGGAGGCGCCCATGGACCGGGAAGAGATCCTCGTCGCGGAGGTCGACCTCGCCCACCTGGAGGATGTCCGGAGGAACTGGCCGTTCCTGCGCGACCGCCGGATCGACGCCTACGGCGGGATCTCCCGCCGCTTCCTCGACGAGGAGCCGGGGGGAAGGGAACGGTGACGGCGGCCGCGGGGGGAACCGCCGCCGGGACGGGAAGGACCGCCGCGGGGACGGCCTTCCGGATGCCCGCGGAGTGGGAGCCGCACGAGGCGACGTGGCTCGGCTGGCCCCACAACGCCACGGATTGGCCGGGCAAGTTCGCCGCCATCCCCTGGGTATACGGCGAGATCGTCCGGAAGGTCGCGGACGGCGAGGCCGCGAGGATCCTCGTGGAGTCCGCGTCGCACGAGGCGGGAGCCCGCCGGCTGCTGGCCCGCGTGGGCGCGGACCTTTCCAGGGTCGAGTTCTTCCGTATTCCCACCGATCGCGGTTGGACGCGGGACTACGGCCCGATCTTCGTCCGGCGGGATCGGCCCGTCCCCGAGGTGGCCGTCGCGGGATTTCGTTTCAACGCCTGGGCGAGGTATCCCGATTGGAGGAAGGACGCCGGGGTGTCCGGACGCGCCGCCTCGGCGCTGGGCCTGCGCCTGCTCCGGCCCCGGGTGGGGAACCGGGAGGTCGTTTTGGAGGGGGGGGCCGTCGACGTCAACGGGCGGGGATCGATTCTCGCCACGGAGGAATGCCTCCTCGATCCGCGGGTCCAGGCGCGCAATCCCGGAATGACCCGCGAGGACCTGGAAGGCATCTTCCGGGAGACGCTGGGTGCGCCCCACACGATCTGGCTGGGGCGGGGGATCGCGGGGGACGACACCCACGGACACGTGGACGACCTGTGCCGGTTCGTCGGTCCCGGGACCGTGGTCCTGTGCCGGGAGAAGAATCCGCGGGATGAAAACCACCGCCCGCTGGAGGAAAACCGGGAGCGGCTCGAGGGAGCCCGCCTGGAGAACGGATCCCGGCTCGAGGTCGTCCCGTTGCCCATGCCCGCGCCGCTGTACCTGGACGGCGTCCGCCTCCCCGCGAGTTACGCGAACTTCTACATCTGCAACGCCGCCGTCCTGGTCCCCACCTTCAACGATCCGAACGACCGCCGCGCCCTGGGGCTCCTCTCGGAGCGGATCCCCGACCGGCCGGTGGTGGGGATCCACGCGGTGGACCTCGTTTGGGGGCTCGGCGCCCTTCACTGCCTGACCCAGCAACAGCCCGCCGCGGGGAGGGATACGGGATGATCGGCCGATTCCTTTGCGTGGCGGCGTCGATCCTTTTCCTCGCCGCGGGCGTCCCGCGGGGGTTCGCGGAGGGGCGGACGGTGTACGGGACCATCGAGCGGATCTCCGCCGCCGAAGGGTCCGTAACCATTAAGGATGCCGCGGGCGTTTCGTGGAGCTACCGGGCCGACCCCGACGCCGGCATCGATCTTTCGGCATTCCGCGCGGGAGACCGGGTGGCGGTGACGATCGGCCGGCCGACGCCCTTCAACATGATCCCATCCGCAGACCGGCTCCGGAAAGGGGACCGGATGGAGAAAACCGGCTACTGACGGGAGGCATCCGGCAAGGAGGAAGGAGCATGAGCTACTGGGTGATTCTGTGCCCCGATTGCGGGGGGGGGGGTAAAGTTGGAAGC
>JAJZRM010000266.1 GCA_021802685.1 Deltaproteobacteria bacterium
GAAGAACAACGCCCACGAGAAGAAGGTTCAGAAGTGAGTCCCGAAGCAGACGATCATCAAGGAGGTCCTCGAGGAGCACGAGGCCGAGCAGAAGAAGGCGGAAGGGACGGCGCCCGCGGCGGAACCGGCGGTCGTCCGGCAGTTCCAGCCGGCCCGCGTCGCGAAGAAGCGGGGTAGGCCGGTCAAGGAGAAGAAGGCTCCCTCGACCTTGCCTCCGAAGGCGAGCAAGCGCCTGCTGAAGATCGAGGAAGTCGTCACCGTCGGGGACCTGGCCCACCGGATGGGGATCAAGGCGGCGGACGTCATCAAGAAGCTCATCGAGATGGGGATGCCCTCCACGCTGAACCAGCTCCTCGACGCCGACACGGCGGGCATCCTGGCCCAGGAGTACGGCTTCGAGGTGGAAAACGTCGCCCCCGAGATGGAAAGCCTCATCGACCAGGAAGCGGACAAGGAAGAGGACCTCCGCCCGCGGCCGCCCGTGGTCACCATCATGGGGCACGTCGACCACGGAAAGACCACGCTGCTCGACGGCATCCGGGAAAGCAAGGTCACCGAGACGGAGGCGGGAGGCATCACGCAGCACATCGGGGCCTACGAGGTGGAGCACAACGGCCGGCGGCTGGTCATCCTCGACACGCCGGGCCACGAGGCGTTCACGGCGATGCGCGCGCGCGGCGCCTCCGTGACGGACATCGTCATCCTGGTCGTCGGCGCCGATGACGGGGTGATGCCGCAGACGATCGAAGCGATCGACCATGCCAAGGCGGCCGGCGTTCCCATCGTCGTCGCCGTGAACAAGATCGACAAGCCGGGCGCCCAGCCCGACCGGATCCGCCAGCAGCTGTCCGACCGGGGGCTCCTCCCCGAAGAGTGGGGCGGCACCACGCTGTTCGCCAACGTCTCCGCGAAAAAGCGCGTCGGGATCAACGAGCTGCTCGAGCTCGTCCTCCTGCAGGCGGACGTCCTCGAGCTCAAGTCCAACCCGAAGAAGTTCGCCCGGGGCACCGTGCTCGAATCGCGGCTGGAGAAGGGGCGCGGTCCCGTGGCCACGGTCCTCGTTCTGGACGGTACCCTCAAGGTGGGCGACGCCATCGTGACCGGAAGCCACTACGGGCGCGTCCGCGCCTTGATCAACTACAAGGGGAAACGCCTCGAAGAGGCGCCCCCCGGCACGCCCGTGGAGATCCAGGGGCTGACGGGGCTTCCCGACGCGGGGCAGAAGTTCGCGGTCCTGAAGGACGAGCGGACGGCGCGGCAGATCGCGCTCCACCGGTCGGAGAAGGAACGGGAGCGGGTCGTTTCCCGCCCGCGGATGAGCCTGGAGGACCTGCACCGGAAGATCGACGCCGGAGAGGTGAAGGACCTGAACATCGTCATCAAGTCCGACGTCCAGGGATCGATGGAGGCGCTCCAGTTCTCCCTGGGACGGCTGGCGACGGAAAAGGTGAAGGTCAAGGTGATCCACTCCGGGGTCGGCGGGATCTCCGAGTCCGACGTGATGCTCGCCTCCGCCTCCTCCGCCGTCATCATCGGTTTCAACGTGCGCCCGGAGGCGAAGGGAGCCGATCTCGCGGAGCGGGAAGGGGTGGACATCCGCCTGTACTCGATCATCTACGACGTCGTGGACGACGTCCGGAAGGCGATGGAGGGGCTCCTCGAGCCCACCTTGAAAGAGGTCGTCCAGGGACGCGCGGAAGTGCGCAACACGTTCCACATCTCGAAGATCGGCACCATCGCCGGGTGCGGGGTCATCTCGGGGAAGATCACCCGCAACTCGAACATCCGGCTCCTGCGGGACAACGTCGTGGTGTTCGACGGGAAGCTTTCGTCCCTCAAGCGGTTCAAGGACGATGTCCGGGAGGTCCTCGAGGGATACGAATGCGGCCTGGGCATCGAGAACTACAACGACATCCAGGTGGGTGATCAAATCGAGGCGTACACGATCGAGAAGATCGCCGGCACCCTGGTGTGACGGAGGGCTCCCTTGCTGGTCGCGGTCCTGACCGCGAGCCTCCTCTTCCCGGGGGCGCTGTCCCTCAAGGACAAGCGGCGACGCATCGCGGGGCTCACCGCGCGGATCCGCGCCGGGTATCCCGTTTCCGTGGCCGAGGTGGGACACCAGGAGCTGTGGCAGCGGGGGACGATCGGCGTCGCGCTCGTCACGACGGAAGCCCGGCTCGCGCAGTCGATGTTCGACCGGATCACCGACGGGATCGGCAGGAACGGCGAGGTGGAACTCCTGTCCCGCACCATTGAATTCTTCCGGCCCGAAGGGGGCGAAGCGTAAATGAGGGGTCGCGGCGACCGCCCCGCGCGCGTGGGGGAACGGATCCGGGAGGAGCTGTCCACCCTCCTGCAGAGGAAAGTCAACGACCCGGGTTTGTCCCCCGTCACCATCACCGACGTCTCGATCACCCCCGACCTGAAGATCGCCCACGTGAACTACTCCGCGCTCGTGGGCACGGAGGAGCGCAAGGAGGTCGCGCGGGCGCTGCGCCGCGCCGAGGGGTTCCTGCGGCGCGAGCTCGGTGGGGCGCTCGGATTGCGCCACGCCCCGGAGCTCCATTTCCACTACGACGACTCGTTCGACCGCGGCGCCCACATCGACTCGCTCCTGAAAAAGATATCGCATGGAGAGAGCGCTCCGGATGAAGGATGACCTTTCCTCCATCTGCCGGGTCTTCCGGGAGGAGGACCGGTTTCTCATCGCCTGCCACGAGAACCCGGAGGGAGACGCCATCGGGTCCGAGCTGGCCCTGGCGCTCGCATTGCGGAGGATGGGAAAGACCGCCACCGTGCTGAACGCCGATCCCATCCCCGAGAACCTCATGTTCCTTCCCGGGGCCGGCACGGTGGTGTTCCACGAGGACGGGTCGAAGTACAACGTGGCGGTCGTGGTGGACTGCGGCTCCCCCGAACGGACCGGGCGGGTGGAACCCGAGCTCCGGAAGCCCCCCTTGATGGTCAACATCGATCATCACCGGACGAACGGCGGCATGGGAGGGCTTGCCCTCGTGGACCCCGAAGCGGCCGCGACGGGGGTGCTGATCCACCGGGTGCTTACGGCCATGGGATGGGAAATCGATCGGGACGTTGCGGAGAACATCTACGTCGCGGTCCTCACCGACACGGGATCGTTCCATTACGGGAACTCCTCCCCCGAGGCGTTCCAGGTCGCGGGGGAGATGATTCGCCGGGGCGTCGATCCGTGGGCGGTGGCGGAACAGGTGTACGAAACCCAGAGCGCCTCCCGGCTGCGCCTGCTGGGCCGGGTGCTCTCCTCGCTGGAGGTCGTCCTGGGGGGCCGGGTGGCGGTCATCACCACCCTGCGGGCGGACCTCGCGGATTTCGGTTCCGCGAAAGACGCCCTGGAAGGGTTCATCAACTACCCGCGTTCGATCCAGGGGGCGGAGGTGGCCGTCTCCTTCCGGGAGGAGGATGGCGGCCTGTTCCGCGTGAGTTTCCGCTCGAAGGGGCGTGTGGATGTTTCCGTCGTCGCATTGCGGTTCGGCGGAGGCGGGCACCGCAACGCGGCGGGTTGCACGGTTCCGGGAGCGCTCCCGGAGGTGAAGCGAAAGGTGTTCGACGCCCTCGGAGCCGCGCTTTCGTGACGGGGGGCGTTCTCATCCTGGACAAGCCGGGCGGGATCACCTCCTTCGACGCGGTCCGGGCGGTGGGGAGGATCCTGGGGGAGAGGAAATGCGGCCACGCCGGGACCCTCGACCCGATGGCCACCGGGGTACTCCCGATCTGCGTCGGGGCCGCCACGAAGATCGCCGGGTACCTTTCGGAGGAGGAAAAGGAGTACGAGGCGGCGTTCACGTTCGGCGTCGCCACGGACACGGGCGACGCGACGGGGAAGCCGGTGGAGTCGCGCCCGGGGGCGTCGGCGGGCGAACCCGAGGTGGCCGCCGCGCTGGCTTCGCTGATCGGAACCTTCCCGCAGGTCCCGCCGGCGTACTCCGCCGTGAAGGTGGGAGGCGTGCGCTCCTACGCCCTCGCCCGGAAGGGGAAAGAGGTTCTCCTCGCGCCGCGGCGGGTCACGGTGTTCGACGCCCGGCTTTTGTCCTGCGACGCGGAAGGGTTCCGGGCGGTCATTGCCTGCTCCAAGGGGTTCTACGTCCGGGCGCTGCCGCGCGACCTCGGGAGCGCGCTCGGCGTCCCGATGACGGTCGCCCGGCTTCGGCGCCTCCGCGTGGGCCCCTTCCGGATCGAGGAGTCCGTGACGCTTTCCGACTTGCGGGATCGCGTCCCCGGCGGTTCGGCGGTGCGCCGGTTGATCCCGATCGTCGACGCCCTTTCCCGGATGCCGGCGTGGGAAGTCCCGCCGGACGCGGCTCCCGCGGTGCGGAACGGCCGCCTCGCAGGCCCCTGGTTCACCGAGCGCGCCGCCGCCGAGCGCGGGGACACGGCGCTGCTTGTCACCGCGAAACGCGAACCCCTGGCGATCGTCGGGCGGGACGCGTCGGGACTGTGGAAGATCCTGCGGGGCACCTAATTTACTTCATGCATGGGATATGATATAAAGAAAACCTCAATAAAACCGGGAATATCTCGACGCTAAGGAGAGGGCGCAAGGACATGAGCCTGGTCAACGAAAAGAAGAAGGACATCATCGGCAAATTCCGCACGAATGAGACGGACACCGGTTCCC
>JAJZRM010000267.1 GCA_021802685.1 Deltaproteobacteria bacterium
CGGTCTTCGCCGACGTCATATGACCGTTCCCGCGGGCGCCGCCATGAATCCGATCATCCGGATCGAAAATATCAGCAAGCGATACGTCTTGGGGCAGGACCACACGAATCTCCTCAGCGAGAAGATGGGCAACGCCGTGCGCGCCGGATTGCGAGCCTTCCGGAGCGGCGGGCGGCCCGGGCCGTCGGGCCGGGCGGCCGCGGCCGGCAACGAGATCTGGGCGCTGCGCGACGTCACGATGGGAATCGGGGAAGGGGAGGTCGTCGGGATCGTGGGGCGCAACGGCGCGGGGAAATCGACCCTCCTCAAGGTCCTCTCCCGGATCACGGTCCGGACGCGGGGGCGCGTGACGGTCGACGGGCGGGTGGGGAGCCTGCTGGAGGTCGGGACCGGTTTCCACCCCGAGCTGACGGGCAGGGAGAACATCTTCCTGAACGGGTCGATCCTCGGGATGAAGCGGTCCGAGATCAAGGGGAAGTTCGACCAGATCGTCGATTTCGCGGAGATCGAGAAGTTCCTCGACACGCCGGTGAAGCGGTACTCCTCGGGGATGTACGTCCGGCTCGCGTTCGCCGTGGCCGCGCACCTGGAGACCGAGATCCTGATCGTGGACGAGGTCCTGGCGGTGGGCGACTCGGCGTTCCAGAAGAAGTGCGTGGGCAAGATGCACGACGTGAGCGAAGGCGGGCGGACCGTCCTGTTCGTGAGCCACAACATGACGGCGATCCGCGAGCTGTGCGGGCGCGCGGTCTGGATGAAGGCGGGGAGCGTTGCAGCGGACGGGACGGCGAAGGAGATCGTGGCGAAATACCTCCGCGAGGCGTCGAACGCGGTGACGGAGCAGGTATGGCCGGACCCGGAGTCGGCGCCGGGGAACGAGAAGGTGCGCCTGCGCAGCGCGCGGCTGGTGTCGCGGGGGGGGACGCCGGCGATCACCGTGCAGACGCCGGTGGACGTGGAGTTCGAGTACTGGAACCGGGTCCCGGGGACGGAGCTGAACCTGAGCCTCCACCTCTACAACCTGGAAGGCCAGTGCATCTTCAACACCACCTCCGCTTCGGCGGTCTACCCGGCCGGGCGCATCCGGGGGATCTGCCACATCCCGGCCAACCTGCTGAACGACGGAAGCTACCGGATCATGATCATGATCGTCCAGGACCGGTCGTTCGGGGTGTACCGGCACGACGACGTCCTGGTGTTCGAGGTCCAGGACGTGGACCGGGGCGGAGGGTGGTACGGGAAATGGCCCGGGGCGGTCCGGCCGTCGCTGGAGTGGACCACCGGGTACCTGGACGACGGTTCCGAGTCGAAAATCCACGAGACAGGAAGCAACGGTGCGACATGAAGACGTCCATTGACGAACTGGCGGTATTCGGCGGGCGGCCCGCGTTTTCCGAGAAGCTGCACGTCGGCCGTCCGAACGTGGGAGACCGCGAGGCGCTGACCCGGTACTTCCACGACATCCTCGACCGGCGGTGGTTCACGAACAAGGGCCCCTACGTGGAGGAGTTCGAGCGGCGGATCGCGGAGATGATGGGGGTGAAGTACTGCATCGCCATGTGCAACGCGACGATCGCGCTGGAGATCGCGATCCGGGCGCTGGACATGAAAGGCGAGGTGATCGTCCCGTCGATGACGTTCGTCGCCACGGCGCACTCCCTCCAGTGGCAGGAGATCACCCCGGTCTTCTGCGACATCGACCCGGAGACGTGCAACCTCGACCCGGCGGCCATCGAGAAGATGATCACCCCCCGCACCACCGGGATCATCGGGGTGCACCTCTGGGGAAGGCCGTGCGTGCCGGACGTCGTCGAGGGGATCGCGAGGCGCAACGGCCTGAAACTGCTGTTCGACGCCGCCCACGCCTTCGGCTGTTCGTACCGCGGGCGGATGATCGGCGCCTTCGGCGACGCGGAAGTCTTCAGCTTCCACGCCACGAAGTTCTTCAACACCTTCGAGGGCGGGGCGGTCCTGACGAACCGGCCGGAGCTCGCGGAGCGGATCCGGCTGATGAAGAATTTCGGGTTCCAGGGGTACGACAACGTCATCTACATCGGGACGAACGGGAAGATGACGGAGATCTGCGCGGCCATGGGGCTGGCGGGGCTGGCCCGGCTGGACGAGTTCATCGCGGTCAACCGGCGGAACTACCGGACGTACGAGGCGTGCCTGGCCGGCGTTCCGGGGGTGCGGCTCCTCCCGTACGGCGACGACGAGAAGCAGAACTACCAGTACGTGGTGGCGGAGATCGACGAGACGCGGACGGGGATCGAGCGGGACATGGTGGTCGGGATCCTGCACGCGGAAAACGTGCTGGCGCGCCGGTACTTCTATCCCGGCTGCCACCGGATGGAGCCGTACCGGTCGTACTTCCCGCACGCGGCGCTGCTGCTGCCGCACACGGAGCGGATCGTCCGGCGGGTCGTCTCCCTGCCGACCGGGACGTCGGTCGATCCGGGCGCGATTGCGGAGATCTGCGGAATCCTCCGGCTGGTTTCGGAACAGGGCGGGGAGATCCGGAAGAAGATGCAGGCGGTGGCGATCCGATGAAGGTAAGCGTCATGATGCTGGCGTACAACCACGAGCGGTGGATCGCGCAGGCCCTTGACAGTGCGGTCGCACAGGAAGTGAATTTTTCGTATGAAATCGTGATCGGAGAGGATTGTTCCACGGATCGCACCCGGGAGATCGTCAAGCACTACGCGGAACGATATCCGGAGAAGATCCGCTTGTTGCTCCCGGAAACGAACCTGGGAGCGAGGGAGAATGCGCGGCAAACCGCCGCATCGTGCGGGGGACAGTATGTCGCCATGCTGGAAGGGGACGATTACTGGTTATCTCCGCACAAGCTGCAGAAGCAGGTCGATTTCCTGGACAGCCACGGCGATTTCTCCTTCTGTTTTCACCCGGTTCGGATCCATTACGAGGGCATGCCGGGGAAAGAGAATCAGGTATTCCCCGCAAACGCGAAGGGCGTATCGACGATCGAAGATCTGCTGGAATGCAATTTCATTCCGACCTGCTCCGTCATGTTCCGCAATCACCTGGTTCGGGAGGTCCCGGAGTCATTCGCGACCTTGAAAATGGGGGATTGGCCACGTCACATATTGCATGCCCGGCACGGCAAGGTCAAAAAACTGGATGAGGTGATGAGCGCGTATCGGGTACACCCGGGCGGAGCGTGGTCCGGCCTCGACAAAGCCGTCGCCCTGGAAAGCGACATCGAGGCGTACCGGGCGTTCGAAGCGTACCTGGGCCCCGAATACCGGCGCATCATCGATCGCCGGTTGGCGGAGTGCCATTTTCACCTCGCCGCGCTGCTCGAGGAACGGGAGGAGGTCCGTTCGGCGAGAAGCCATTGGAAGCAAGGCGTGCGGCGCCTCGGCGGCGGCGCCCGCACCGTCCCCCGCCGGGCGTGGATCAAGATGTTCCTCCGGCTCTACCTCCCGGCCCCCTACAGGATCTACCGGGAAACGCTCGGCAAGGTGAAAGGCGGATGAGGCGGGGGAGCGCATGGGCGACATCCTGATCTACGGCGCCGGCGGGCACGCGAAGGGTGTGGTCGACGTCGTCGAACAGTGCCGCAACCACAAGATCGTCGGGTTGATCGACACCACCCCGTCCGCGGACGAGTCGCTGATGGGGTACGAAATCTTCCGCGACCTGGCGGCGCTGTACGACCGGGACATCCGGCATGGGATCGTCGCGCTGGGGGACAACGTCGACCGGTTCCGCGTCGTCAAAGAAATCCAGGCGAGATATCCCGATTTCCGGTTCGTGTCGGCGGTCCACCCGTCCGTGCAGATGGCACGCGACACCTCGGTGAAGGAGGGGACGGTGATCATGGCCGGCTGCTGCATCAAGCCGTTCACGGCGATCGGCCGCCACTGCATCGTCAACGCCTCCGCGACGATCGGGCACGACGTCACGGTCGAGGATTTCGCCAGCGTCGGACCGGGCTGCACGCTCGGCGGCCACGTTACGGTCGGACGGTTCACGGCCGTCGGACTGGGGGCTTCCGTGATCCAGGACATCGCGATCGGGGACAACACGCTGATCGGCGCCGGTTCCGTGGTTCTCAAGGACGTGCCGGGGAACGTCGTGGCCTACGGAACGCCGTGCGCGATCGTTCGCGAGCGCAAGTTCGGCACCCCCTACCTGCAGAAGAGGGTCAAGTGAGCGGCGGAGCGCGCACCGGATCCATGGACCTGTCCGTCATCGTCTGCACCTGCAACCGGTCGGCGAGCCTTCGGAGGACGCTGCGCAGCCTCGCGGGGATGTCCATCCCCGCCGACATGGAGTGCGAAATCGTCGTCGTCGACAACGATTCGCGGGACGACACGAAGGCGGTCGTCGCCGACTTCATCGCGGCATCCGGTCTGCGTTGCGCATACGTCTTCGAGGGGAAGAAGGGGCTGTCCAACGCGCGGAACGCGGGGATCGCCGCCGCGAAGGGCGAAATCATCGCGTTCACGGACGACGACGTCCTCGTGGACGAGCGGTGGCTCGCACACATCGCCCGGGCGTTCCGCGAAGCCCCGGGCGCAAGCGCCGTCGGCGGCAAGATCTTCCCCGTCTGGGAGAAGCCCCGGCCCGGCTGGCTCGCCGGCGACCTTCTGAACTGCCTGGCGCTGCTCGACCTTGGCGAC
>JAJZRM010000268.1 GCA_021802685.1 Deltaproteobacteria bacterium
AGAGGACCACTCCGACCACCGTTCCGCCCGTTTCCCTGACCGGCTGCAGGCTCCAATCCCAATACGTCGTGCCCCGCCCGGGGTGGTCCGGGTATTCGAAGGGCTTGGAGAACACGGCGAAGGGTTCTCCCGTTTCGACGACCCTTCGGAAGATCGCCTCGTTTTCCTCGTGGGGATAGAGGTCGAAATGATTTCTGCCGACGTAGAATCCGGGGGAGTGCCCGCCGGCATCCGCGTACGCCTGGTTGACGCGGAGTATGTTGAACCGCGGGTCCATGTAGGCCACCTTGAGGTGGATGTTCGAGAAGATCTTTTCCAGGAGTTCCGCCGTCCACGCCAGTTCCTTCTTCTGGCCCTCCCGCAGCCGGTCAGCCCGTTTCCGCTCCCGGTCGGACCGGTTCAGCATGACGGCGTTCCGCCAGACCACCGCCGCAAGAGTGAACATGCTGAATACGACCATGAGCGCCACGCCGATGCCGGGCCGGAACAGCCCCAATTGACCGCCCGAATGCTTGAGGAGGCCGAACAGGACCGGCACAAGCACCAAGGCGGGCAGCAGGTTCCGCGCCATGACGCTTCCTGCGCCGTCCAGCGAAAGGTACCCCGTCAGCCCGAGGTCCTTCATTCCGAAGAGGATTCCCGTCGCAAGAACCACGCCGGCCAGCGTCGTCTGGAATGCGATGTGCTTGTAGGGACCGATGTGCGTGAGCGACTCCGCCTCGTAGGCATACCCCATCAGGCCAAGAATTCCGACAAAGCCCGCGGCAACGGCCATGCCGGACACGGTCAAGCTGCCGATGCGGCGGCGCGCCGGCAACATCGATCCCCCCAGCAACGTGAAAATCAGCGCCGCGTTCGGGCCCATCCTCGGGGAGAAAAACATGCGGGCGCCGGATGCCTTCCAGGGGAAGAGCCGATCGACGCCGGGATACCACCCCGCAAGGTACCCGGTCATGGCCAGGATTCCCGACAACGCGACGAGAAGCGCGCACAAGTCCGCGATCATGCCGGCGAACCGGACTTCGCTCTCTTTTTGCCACAGCCAAAGGGAGGTCCCCGAAAGGACGCACGCGAAAGCTGCGCCGGCCGGCATCGCCACTCCATTGGGGGAAATCCAAAGGAGAAAGCTCCTGCTGAAGAACCAGCCGAGGAGATTCAGGAAACCGATGAGGAATACGAAACCGGCCGCCGCCCTGGAAGAGATTCCGCAGAACGCCAGGAACTTTTCATCCTTCCGATCGCACTCCGGATGGTCCGGCTCCGGCGTCATCCCCCGCCCTTTGTTCTACATGAACTCATGGTGCGCATGCGGACTGCTGTTGCACTCCCCCCCGATGATGCGGGTCGGTTCCCACCCGCAATATTTGCAGATGTAATTTGTGTCTTTCCTGGCGATATACACGTGCTTTTTCACCGGACTGTGGGAGCAGTCCCCCGCTTCGCAATTGTGCGAAGCCCACCCGCAATGCTGGCAGATGTACCCTTCCAGGGATTCCGGCATGAATTTATGCGATTTCGTGGGAGAATCGCTGCACGGCTCCCTCTTACCGTCGTCCGATTTCCACCCGCAATGTCTACAGATGAACACCGTGACCTGCCCCCTTGGTGGATTTTCGAATCCGTCCTAAGAGTATAAACGCATGCATCCGCGAGGGGAAAGCGAATAAACGGCATGCCACGATGGGGAAAAATGGCGCGCCTGCAGGGACTCGAACCCCGGACCCGCTGCTTAGAAGGCAGCTGCTCTATCCGCCTGAGCTACAGGCGCGTGGGGTAAGTATACCAACCGGTTCGCGGATTGGCACCCATCTCCGTTCGGACTCATCATAATATGAAGCGATGGAAGAACAGGCACTCCAGAATCGGCAATCCGCCGGCGGCGGGGAGCGAACCCGGTACACGCTGCCGGTCGCGGGGATGACGTGTGCGTCATGCGTTGCGAGGGTGGAAAAGGGGCTCTCCCGGGTGGCAGGCGTGTCCTCGGCATCGGTCAACCTGGCGGCGGGAAGCGCGACCGTTACGGTCGATCCGTCCAGGGCGGGTCCCGCGGAGCTGGCCGCCGCGGTCCGGAACACCGGGTATGAGGTGCCCGTGGAACGGACCACGTTTCCGGTGGAAGGGATGACGTGCGCCTCCTGCGTGGCCCGGGTGGAGCGGGCGTTGCGCAAGGTGCCGGGAGTGCTGGCGGCGAACGTCAACCTGGCGGCGCGGACGGGCACCGTGGAGTATCTCTCCGGGGCGGCCTCCTCGGCGGATTTCCGCGCGGCGGTGGAAGGCGCGGGCTACTCGGTCCCCGCGGTCGAACCGGGCGAGGACCCGGTGGCGCGGCAGGAGCGGATGCAGCGGGAGGAGGAGCGGCGTCTCCTTTCCCGGCTGCGGGCCGGCGTTGTCCTGGGCGTGCCCCTGCTCGCGCTCTCGCACTGGGAGATGCTGGTGGGGTACGGCAGCCTGGCGATCACGCCCTTCGGCGCCGCGATCCTCCAGTTCCTGCTGGCGACGCCGATCCAGTTCTACGCGGGTTCCCGCTACTACCGCGGCGCCTGGACCGTGGCCCGCCACGGCTCCACGGACATGAACACCCTCGTCGCGTTGGGCACGTCGGTCGCCTACTTCTACAGCGTCGTCGCCACGTTCTTCCCCCATTGGGTCGCCGCGGAAGGGCTGGCCGTCCACCTCTACTACGAGACGTCCGCCGCGATCATCGTCCTGGTCCTGCTCGGGCGCTACTTCGAGGCCCGGGCCAGGGGGAAAACCTCCGATGCGGTGAAGAAGCTGATCGGGCTGGCTCCGAAGACGGCCCGGGTGGTGCGGAACGGCGGGGAGATCGACGTCCCGATCGAATCGGTGGCGGTCGGCGACCGAGTCGTCGTGCGGCCGGGGGAGAAGATCCCCGTGGACGGCGCGGTCGAGGAAGGCCGGTCGGCCGTCGACGAGTCGATGCTCACGGGAGAGCCGATCCCGGCGGAGAAGGAGCCGGGGGCCGCCGTCACGGGCGGCACGATGAACCTGAACGGCCGGTTGGTCTTCACGGCGACGCGCGTCGGGAAGGAAACGGTCCTTTCCCGGATCGTGGCGATGGTGCGGGAGGCGCAGGGGAGCAAGCCGCCGATCGGGCGGCTGGCGGACGTGATCGCCTCGTATTTCGTCCCCGCGGTGATGGGGGTGGCCGGGCTGACGTTTCTTACGTGGTACTTCCTCGGTCCCGAACCTCGAGGGACGTACGCGCTCGTCAACACGATCGCCGTGCTCATCATCGCCTGCCCGTGCGCGATGGGGCTGGCCACGCCCACCTCCATCATGGTCGCCACGGGGAAGGGCGCGGAACTGGGGATCCTGATCCGCGACGGCGCCGCGCTGGAAACGGCGCAGAAGGTCGACACCGTCGTCCTCGACAAGACCGGCACCGTGACGCGGGGGAAGCCGGAACTCGGCCGGGTGCTGCCGGTCCAAGGGGGCGGCCTCGAAGGGGAGGCGGGAGAACGGGAGCTGTTGCGGTTGGCGGCTTCCGCGGAAAGCGGCTCCGAACACCCGCTGGCGGAGGCGGTGGTCCGCGGAGCGAAGGAGAAGGGGATCGGACTCGCTTCTCCGGAGGAGTTCTTCTCGGAGCCCGGGAAGGGGATCCGGGCGACGGTGGACGGCCGCCCGGTCCGGGCGGGGAACATGTCCTGGCTGGAAGAGGCGGGCGTTTCCTCCGAGCCGCTGGCCGCCTTGGTGGCGGAGATCGCCGGGACGGGCGGCACCCCCGTGTGCGTGGCGGTGGACGGCCGCGCGGCGGGCGTGCTCTCCGTCGCCGACGAGATCAAGGAAGGGTCGGTGGAAGCGATCCGCCGCCTCCGCGAAATGGGGCTTGCCGTGGTGATGCTGACCGGGGACAACCCCCGCACGGCGGAAAGCGTGGCGGCGAAGGCGGGGATCGGCCGGGTGGTCGCCGGGGTGCTCCCGGACCGCAAGGCGCAGGAGGTCCGGGCGCTCCAGGCGGAAGGGAAGGTCGTGGCCATGGTGGGGGACGGCATCAACGACGCCCCGGCGCTGGCCCAGGCGGACGTGGGGATGGCGATCGGGACCGGCACGGACATCGCCGTGGAGTCCGGCGACCTGGTGCTGATGGGCGGCGACCTGCGCGGGGTGGCGGCCGCCGTTTCATTAAGTCGTGCGACGCTGCGCAACATCAAACAGAACCTGTTTTGGGCCTTCGCCTACAACGTGGTACTTATCCCGGTCGCGGCGGGGGTCCTTTACCCGTCCTTCCGGTTGCTGCTCGACCCCATGTTCGCCGCCGCCGCGATGGGGATGTCCTCCGTCACTGTGGTCAGCAACGCGCTGCGCCTTCGCGGGTTTCGCCCGCCCGCATGATCCGGGATTTTGCCGTTGACCGAAACGGCGTGCTGTACGTATAATTTTCTTTCGCCTTATGGGGCGCGTGCGGTGAGTGTAGCTCAGTTGGCAGAGCACCAGACTGTGGCTCTGGCTGTCGCGGGTTCAATCCCCGTCACTCACCCCATTTTTTTTCGAGCGCCTGTAGCTCAGGGGATAGAGCACCGGCCTCCGGAGCCGGGTGCGGAGGTTCGATTCCTCCCAGGCGCGCCATTTTTCGGTGTCGCGCTCTTTAGA
>JAJZRM010000269.1 GCA_021802685.1 Deltaproteobacteria bacterium
GTCGGCGGTGCGCGCGATGTCCCAGCTGCTCCGGGACCTCGTCCCGCACGAGTCGATGGGCGTCGTGTTCTCGGACGGGGTGCACTCGGAGAGCGTGATCGTCGTTCCGGGGAACGCGGGGGAGCCGCTCCGCGAGGCGGCCCGGGGCCTGGCGGAACGGATCCTCCAGGAGACGGGCGTCCCGTTCACGCCGGCCCGGATGAAATGGACCGTGCTGGAAGGGAAGCCGTCGGGCGGGTTTCCGGGAGTTCCCTGCGCGCTCGTGCCGGCGGCCGTCCACCCCGCAAGGGCGGGAACGATGGTGCGGGGGGTGCTGGCGCTGTTCTCGGCGGCAGGCGAGGCGGCCCCGGCGGGCGATGTGCCGTTGGATGCGGTCCTGCCGCACGCCTTCGCGATCCTGGAGAACGCGTGGTCGTATCGCCAGATCACCAGCATGTCGGAGACCGACGGGTTGACGGGGCTCCCGAACGTCCGGCACTTCCGCGACAGGATCCGCATGGAGCACGCGCGGGCCCGCCGTTACGACGAATCGTACGCCATCATTATGCTCGACATCGATCACTTCAAGAAGGTCAACGACGTGTACGGCCACCCCGTGGGGGACACGGTCCTGCGGGAACTGGCCTCGATCCTGAAGGAGGCCGCCCGGGAAACCGACCTGCCCGCCCGCTACGGAGGGGAGGAGTTCATCGTCTTCATGCCGAGGACCGGGCTGGTCGACGTGGTCACGGCGGGGGAACGTCTCCGGAAAACCGTGGAGCGGAAAGCGTTCGCCGCGCCCTCCCCCCTGCTGCGCGTAACGATCAGCATCGGCATCGCGGACTTCCGGCCCGGTTTCGGGGGGAACGAGCAGGACGTCATCCGGCGCGCGGACCAGGCGCTGTACGAAGCCAAGCGCGGCGGGAGAAACCGGGTCGTGTGCGACCAGTCGCCGGAACGGTGCTCATGACGTCCCGATTCCGTGCCCTCCCCGCCGGGTTGTTGTCCTCCGTTCGGAACCTGGTCGAGGGGGAAAGCGGGATCGTCCTGAACGACGCGAAACTGCCGCATCTATCCGCCTTGATCCGCGAGCGGATGAAGGCTCTCGCGCTCCCGGACGCGCGGGAATACCTGTCCCTGGTGTCGGAAGGGCCCGCGCCCCGGGCGGAGCGCCGGAAGCTGGTCGACGGGCTCCTGGTCGGGGAGACGAGCTTCTTCCGGACGCCGGGGCTCTACCGTGTCTTCGAAAAGCGGATCCTCGCGGACCAGGTGGACCGGGGAGTCGTTCCCCCGATCCCGGTCTGGAGCGCGGGTTGTTCCACGGGGGAGGAGGCGTATTCCGTCGCCATGGCGGCGTTGGAGTGGAAGGGGGAACGGCACGGCCCTCCCGTGCGCGTCCTGGCGACAGATATCCATCGCGGGGCCCTGGACCGGGCCCGGGAGGGGGTCTATCCGCCGCAGGCGCTGCGGGACGTGCCGGAACGCCTGAGGGCGAAATATTTCGAGCCGGCCGCGGGCGGGCGGTTCCGCGTGATCGACGCCGTCCGGCGCCTGGTCCTCTTCGAGGAACGGAACCTGGTGGAGGACCTGTCGATGCCGCTCCCGCCGGGGAAGTACGCGGCGATCTTCTGCCGGAACGTGATGATCTACTTCCGCGCCGGCACCACGCGCCGCCTCGTCGAGAGGTTCCACGACCGCCTCCTCGGCGGCGGTGTATTCTTCCTGGGTCCCTCGGAAACGTTGTGGGGGATCTCCGACGCGTTCGCCCTGGAGGAGCGGGAGGCGGTCTTCTACTACCGGAAGCCGGCCGCAAGCTCCCGTTGCGGGAAGGCCGGCCGGCTGCGATAATTTGGGGATGCACGCATCGGCCGACTTCCATTGTCCCAAGTGCGGTGCGGAGCGCAATGGCGACCCGCGGAAGCCCGGGGCGGTTCCCCGCCGGAAGGGCGGCTGTCCTTACAGCGGACTGGCGTACCCGGTCCTGCGGGCCGGTCACGACGCGATCTACTTCGGGCAGTGGCGCCGGATGGACGCTTCTCCCCTGGAGATCCGGCGGGCGTACCACCGGATCGGCCGGCACCTCGACGCCATCGGCGAGATCCTTAAGGGCCGGGGTCTCTCCGCCGTCTCCCGGGACCTGGCGCTGGCGTACGATGCCTATCGGGCCGCGGACCCGAAGGCGGAATCGGCGGACGCCCTCCGCTTCATGGACAACGCGCTGTCGTACGCGCACCAGGCGATCGACGGCCTGCTCCGCGAGAAGGGGTTTCCCCCGCACCGGCCCATGGACTTCTCGGAATGGTACGATGCCGTGGAAGTCCCGTTCAGGGACGAGTGGTAGGGCTTCCGGTCCCCATGGAAAACGAACCGTTCCACCGGCGCGTCAAGAGGGTCCTGTTCGGGGCGCCCCGGGACCTGTTCGATCCGAAGATCTTCCACCACGTATCCCTCGTCGCCTTCTTCGCGTGGGTGGGGCTCGGGGCGGACGGGATCTCTTCGTCCTGCTACGGTCCGGAAGAGGCGTTCCTCGCGCTGGGGAGCCACTCGGTCCTGGCGATCTTCATCGCCGTGATGTCGGTGGGGACGATCCTCGTCATCTCCGGGAGCTACGCGCAGATCATCGAGGCGTTCCCTTCGGGCGGGGGCGGCTACATCGTGGCCTCCAAGCTGCTCGGGGAAAAGGCCGGGGTGGTGTCCGGCTCGGCGCTGGTCATCGATTACGTCCTGACGATCACCATCTCCATCGCCGCCGGGGCGGACGCCCTGTTCAGCATCTTCCCGCCCGACTACCTGCCCCTGAGGATCTGGTTCGTTACCGCCGTGATCTTCTTCCTCATCTGGATCAACCTTCGGGGCATCAAGGAGTCGGTCGCCGTCTTCACGCCGATCTTCATGGTGTTCATCCTGTCCCACGTGCCCCTGCTGCTCTTCGCGGTTGTTCGGCACGTGCCCGAGGTGCCGGCCCTGGCCGGCGACGTGTCGCGGGATTTCCGCTCCGCCCTGGGGCAGATGGGGTGGGTGGGGGTGGGCGCGCTCCTGATGCGGGCCTTCACCATGGGCGGCGGCACCTTCACCGGGATCGAGGCGATCTCCAACTCGATGCAGACGCTGCGGGAGCCGCGGGTGCATACCGGCAAGAAGGCGATGTTCTACATGGCCGTCTCCCTGTCGTTCCTCGCGGGCGGCATCCTGCTGAGCTACCTCCTGTACAAGGTGGCTCCCGCCCCGGGGAAGACGCTGAACGCGGTGCTCTTCGAGCGGGTGGTGGGGGACCTGTGGCACGGGAGCGGCGGCAAGGTCTTCCTGGCGGTGCTGCTCGGTTCGGAGACGGCGCTCCTCTTCATCGCCGCGCAGACCGGCATCATCGACGGGCCGCAGGTGCTCTCCAACATGGCCCTGGACTATTACGCCCCGAGGCGTTTCGCCCACCTCTCCGAGCGCCTGGTCCGCAAGTACGGCGTGATCTTCATGGGCGGGATGGCGCTGCTGATGCTCTACATATCCGGCGGTGCGGTGCGGTACCTCGTCATCATGTACTCGATCAACGTGTTCCTGACCTTCACCCTGTCGCAGTTCGGAATGGTGCTGCACTGGTGGAAGGACCGGGGGAACGGGAATAAGTGGCGGTTCGGGCTGGCGATGAACGGCCTGGGGTTCCTGCTGACGGGCACCCTCTTCTGTCTCACCGTCTGGTTCAAGTTCCCCGAGGGCGGATGGGTGACGTTGATCATCACGGGGCTGTTCGTCGCGGTGAGTTTCGCGATCCGGAGCCACTACCGGCAGGCGCAGGAGAACCTGAAGCGGCTCGACGACCTGCTCCTGGCCCTTCCCGCCGTCACCGTACCCGCCGCGCTGGAACCGATGGTGCGGCGGCAGGCCCCCACGGCGGTGCTCATGGTGTCCGGGTACAACGGGATGGGGATGCACGTCTTCTTCTCCATCATCAAGCAGTTTCCCGGGATGTTCCGGAACTTCATCTTCCTTTCCGCCGGGGTGATCGACACGAGCGTGTTCAAGGGCGCCGCCGAGGTGGACAACCTGGCGCGCGACCTCAAGGAGCAACTGCGGAACTACGTCGAGTTCGCCAAGGGGCACGGTTTCTACGCGGAAGCCCGCACCGCGGTGGGGACCGACGCCATCGAGTGCATCTCCCACCTCGCGGAGGATGTCGTGAAAGACTTCCCCAACGCCTGCGTCTTCGCGGGAAAGCTCGTGTTCAAGGAAGAAAACCTCCTGGCGCGCGTGCTCCATAACCACACCGCTTTCCTGGTGCAGAAACGGCTGGTGTTCGCCGGCCTTCCGATGATCATCCTTCCCATCCGGGTGTTGTAACTTTCAGGCGGGATGCCTCAAGGGTCCTTATACGAGCGGGCGAAGCGGGTCCTCCTGGGGGCCCCCCGCGATATCTTCGATCCGAAGATCTTCCACCACGTTTCCCTCATCGCTTTCTTCGCCTGGGTCGGCCTGGGGGCGGACGGCATCTCCTCCTCGGCGTACGGGCCGGAGGAGGCGTATCTCGCCCTGGGCGGCCACACGGTCCTCGCCCTCTTCGTGGCGGCCGCCACGGTTCTCACGGTGTTCATCATCTGCGCCAGCTACTCGCAGATCATCGAGGCGTTCCCGTCCGGCG
>JAJZRM010000270.1 GCA_021802685.1 Deltaproteobacteria bacterium
AGAAAGTGAATTCTTGCCGGGCAACACTGCCATCTATAGTTTGCATGCCGCTTCGCCCGAAACGAGCGGTTCTCCCATATAAGGCGTCGTAGACGTAACCTGCTCGAACGCTCATGATTTGCTGCCCTTCTAATTTCCTGCCGTATGCATCTATCCCATCCCACAAGAATGTTCCCTGCTGGTTCGGCAGCGCAGGATAGCTCTGGAAGAACTGCTTCCCGGCGATCTGAATCTCCAGTTCTATCCTCTTCAGACTCTCGGGGATGTTGGGGCCGCTCAGCGGAATCTGCCACGTAGGCATGCCGCGACCGGGGACGCGATTGCTCCTGTAGTTCAGGGTATAGGTTGTCCCGGTTACGGGTAAGGTCTCGCCTAAGACCTGGTTTTCGCACTCGACGATCGAGCCTTCCCGCACACATGTGTCCGGGTCGTCCTTGCTCTTGTTGCCCTGTGGATCCGGAAAAGGAGGAAATGTCGCGTCCGAAGGGGGAGAGGTTGGCCAGTTACAATCCCATGGCGTGAAGTGCGGGATCTTTACACGCCAGAGGGATGTTCCGGCAGGATAAAGCGTGGCCAACCGTTCCCGCTCTTCATCGGTGATTCCCAGCGCGGATGGATCGTCGGCAATGCTGTCTCCGGTGATGTCCAAATCGGCTCGGCCGGCCGTTATGCTTATTATCTTCACGATTCTTCCGCTGTCCGCGGGAATCCAGGCACCTTTTTCTCTGTCGAAATATCCGAGTGGAATATCGATCCCGACAGGAAAGTTGAGGAAGTTCTCCACATACTGGATTACCGGCCGATCGAACCGCACCTCCGTGGCCCCCACAGCCACCGCCTCATCCACACTTAGTTCCACGCAATACGTATAGCCGACATTTGGCGGCAGTTCCGCCGGCATCGCCTTCGGTCCGCTCTCTCCTACCGTATACTCCGTCGCGCGCACGTTCAGGGTCCTCAGCGGACGCGTCGTGCCGTCCGGCATCGTCATCGTTGCCTGCGTCCCTTGTGCAAACAGAAGCGTCGCTTGACGCGTGCCGTCGGTATCGGTCACCAGGCTTCCACGGGCCACCTGCACCGGGGCCGTCGATGAAAGGTCAATTTCTGTAACCATTGGGTCGAAGGAAAGCAGTACCACCTCCGGTAGGACGACATACTCTTGCCACGGAACGTTCACCTGCCTTTGCGAGGGCAGGTACCCGCCCTTCCGGTAATCCACCGTGAGCAGACCACCGCCGTTCACCGCCAGGTCAAACATCCCGTCTTCCCGCGTCAAGGTCTGCCCATACTCGGGGTGGTTCAGGATGGTGACCACAACACCGGGCAGGGGCGAATTGTCCACGGATGTGACGATCCCCCGGAGGACCGCCGCCCGCCGAAGCTCGATCGTGTCCGGCATCACGCCGGTCTGGATGGGGTTCGGTCCTGTGTACAGGAACTCGGCCGCCGCCTTTACGGTCGTCGCCACGGTCGGATCCACCGGAGGCGCAACGGTAGCCGGATCGGGGGGAAGCGTCACCGGCGCAGGCCCCAAGGAAATCACCAGGTCGACCGGGGACCCTTGGGGCGAGGAAGCGCCTCCGGGGGGAACCTGGCTCGCCACGCCGCCGGGTATCACCGTATCGCTAAAACCCGTCGTCACCGTTCCCACCGTAAAACCGGCGGCTGCGATGGCCGCCTCGGCGGATCCTTGCGGCTTGCCCACCAGGTCGGGCACCGTTACCGGCGCGCCCCCCAGGGAAACGGTCAGCGAGACGGCCGTTCCCGGAGGAACGACGGTTCCTCCCGCAGGATCCTGGCGGATCACATTGCCTGCGGGCACCGTGGGGCTGATCTCCGTCGTGACCATGCCGAGGGTCAGCCCGGCGGCGGAGAGAGCGGCGGAGGCGGCGGCTTCGAACAATCCCGTAACGTCGGGAACCGTAACGGTCTGCGGACCCAGCGAGACGACGATATCGACCGGAGACCCCTCCAAGGCGAAAGATCCCCCGTCCGGGTTCTGGCTGATGACGCTTCCCGCGGGAACGATGTCGCTGTATGCCGTGGTGACCGTTCCCAAAACAAACCCGGCCGCGGCAAGGGCATTCGAGACGTCCTCCTGGAGCAACCCCGTTACGGATGGAACGGGGACTGACATGGGAGTCGCCGTGATGATCATGTCATCCGGGGCGCTGTCGAACTTCCCGTCGTTCACGATCAACCGGATCCCGTATTGCCCCGCCAGGTACGGCGTGAATAGCGGATTGACCGCAAACGGGTTCCCGATGGAAGCCGTGCTTCCCGCGGGTGCGGAGACGATCGCCCATTGGTATGTCAGCGCGTCCCCGTTGGCATCGGTGCTTCCGCTGCCGTCCAGAGTCAAGGCGGTGTTCCGTACCACGGTCTGGTCCGGCCCCGCATTCGCCACGGGAGGATCATTGACCGAGGCCACCACCACCGTGTCCGGAGCGCTTTCGTTGACGCCGTCGCTCACGGTGAGCCGGAAAACGAAGTACCCCTCCTGATCGGCAAGGATCGACGGCGCCGGGAGGAAGGCGTCGTCGAAGGCGCTTTCGCTATCCGGGGGCCTGGAAACGACACTCCACCGGTAGCTCAAGGGGTCCCCCGCAGGATCGTAACTCAAACTGCCGTTCAGGTGGATATCTTTGCGCCATGACGCTGTCCGGAATGTCCCCGCATGGGCCACGGGCGGAGGATTCGGCGCGGCGGCGACCACGGTGACGCTATCCGGAAGGCTGTCCTGATGGCCGTCGTGCACAGTGAGGCTCGTGACATACTCCCCGCCGACGTCCGCCGTGAAACCCGGCGTGGGGGACGCGGAATCGCTCAACGCCGCCTGGCTCCCCGAAGGGAGGGAGAGGAACTGCCAGGAGTACGCCAGGGGATCGGAATCCGGGTCGGAGCTGCCCGTCCCGTCCAGGACGACCGGGTTCCCCGTGAGGACGCTTCGATCCCGCCCGGCATCCGCGGTCGGAGCCACGTTGGGATGGGACGCCATGATCGTGACGTTGTCCGGCACGCTGTCCGCCGTGCCGTCGTTGACGGTGAGGGACACGACATAGTTCCCCGGCAGATCCGGGACCAGCGACGAGATGACGAAGGAATTATCCTCCAGAGAGGTCGCGCTTCCCGCCGGAGAGGACAGCAGCGACCAGTCGTACGCGATCAACCCCTCCTCCGGATCGTAACTTTCCTTCCCGTCGAGAAACGCCCGCTGCCCGACCATGACGTGCCGGTCCGGTCCCGCATCGGCGACGGGAGGGTTGTTGGCAGAAACGACGATCGCGTCGTTGTCCTGGATGCCGTCACCGGTGGCGATCGAAGCGACCAGCGTGTTGGCGCCGGGGGCGAGGGGTATGTTGTCCGCCGTGAACGTTCCGTCTGAGAATGCTGCGGGAATGCCGTTGACGGCGATGGCGATATCGCCCGTGTAGGAGGCGTACGTGCCGCCGACCGCCGTTTGGCCGGCGTGGATCATCGCTCCGGCGGGCGGATCGGTGATCTTTATGTCGAGCTGATACTCCCCGGTGATCCGCAAGGTGACGTACGAGGAGGAGCTGCTGAAGGGACCGATGATGACGACCACGGAGTTGGTTCCCTTGTAGAGGTTGGACAGCTGTTTGTCGATGGAAGGAACGTGCTTGGTCAATTGCCATGGGTATACCGCCGGGAGCCCGTTGACCAGGACGGTCGCGGTGTTGGCGGCATCGTTTCCGGTGCCGTCCCCGTTGACAACGCGCAGATGGAAATTCCCGTTTCCGGAGGGAACGGGGAACGTCCGCGTGAAGAAGATTCCCGATGATTTCCGGAAGGTTTCCGGCCCGAAGAGAGGCAGGGAGAGGGGGTCCGCGGCGAACGCCCGAGATGAAGGGAACAGAACGGACAGAACGAAGAGTGCGGCCAGTACCGGGGACCTTGCCTTGCATCCGGTTCTCATGGTCTTCCTCTCCATGTGGGAAAATGAATCCGGCTTGCGTGCGCTCCCGATATTGAGTTATGTCCGCGTATTTCCTATTGTAATAGTTCCTGTTCCCATCAATGAATCCTATTCAACGAGCGGAAGGTAACAACCGCATGGATTCGTGTCAAGGAATATTTTTCTTCCTTCCCGCCGCGGGGCGGTCCCCTTCCGAATTCGGTTCTTCGCGCGGCCGGCGGGGAATTTCTTTACAATGACGGAATGGAGTACCCCGCCCGCCTTCTGGTGTTCGACCTGGACGGTACGCTCGTCGATTCGAAGGAGGACCTGGCCGTCGCCGTCAACGTGGCCATCGAATCGTTCGACCTCCCTCCCCTGCCGCACGCGACGATCTACGGCTACGTCGGAGACGGAGCGTCGGCGCTCATCCGGAGGGCCCTTCCCGGGGATCGGGCCGATCTCCTTCCGCGGGCGCTGGACCGATTCCTCGCGTACTATCGAAGGCACCTGCTCGACACCACCCGCCCGTACCCGGGGGTGGCCGACGCGCTGCGGCGGTGGTCGGGAACGTACCGGATGGCGGTGTTGACGAACAAGCCGGTGGCGATGTCGGAGACGATCCTCTCGGAACTTTCCCTGGCCCGGCACTTTTTCGAGGTTCGCGGAGGTGACA
>JAJZRM010000271.1 GCA_021802685.1 Deltaproteobacteria bacterium
CGGCGCGCGCCTTGATGCGGTGCATGAGGATGTAGGAGTCCACCTCGGGGTAATCGGAGGGGTAGTGGACCGAATATAGCTCCATGAGGCGCCGGTTGATGGCGAAGAAACCCGAGGTGGGATCGGTGACGCGGTATCCCGTGAGCAGGTTCACCATGCCCCGGAAGTAACGGATCCCGAAGATCCGCGGGATCGACCCGCGGTACTCCGTTTCCCCCAGGAAGCGCGAGCCGATCGCGGCATCGGCCTCTCCCCGAAGGATCGGTTCCAGGAGGGGGGTGATGTCCCTTGGATCGTGCTGCCCGTCGCCGTCGATGCGGACGATCGCATCGTACCCATGGTTCAGGGCGTAGATAAAGGCGGTCTGCACCGCGCCGCCGATCCCCAGGTTGCACGGGAGATCCAGGACGGTCGCGCCCGCGCTGCGCGCGGCGTTCGAAGTGCCGTCCGGGGAGCCGTCGTTCACGACCAGGATGTCATAGGGGAACAGTTTCCGCACCGCCGTGACGACCGCACCGATCTTTTTTTCCTCGCGGTAGGCCGGGATGATGACGAGGACGCGGACCGCATCGGTCGAAGAGGGCATGATGGCCTCGGTCATGAAATGTGCGGGCGCGAAAACATGGTACTTTATAGCATATTCCGTGGAGGCGCGATGAGAGGGTGCGGGGTCGGCAGAAGGGATTTTCTCCGGATGGCGGGTACCGCCGCCGGGCTTGCCGCATTGCCGGGGGCCGTTTCGCGGCTTCACGCCGCCGCCGGACCTTTCGTCCCCGTTTCGATGGCCTCCGGAGACTCGCCCGGGGAGACCGCGAAAAAAGCGGTGGCGGCCCTCGGGGGGATGGGCGCCTTCGTTTCCCGCGGGGACGTGGTGGTCGTCAAGCCCAACATCGGGTGGGACCGCACTCCCGAGCAGGCGGCGAACACCCATCCCGACGTCGTGGTGGCCGTGGCGGAAATGTGCCTGGCCGCCGGCGCGAAGTCGGTCCGCGTCCTCGACCGCACCTGCAACGAGGCGAGGCGGTGCTACGCCAGCAGCGGGATCCAGGAGGCGGTGGAGCGGTTCGCAAGGAAGAACCATGTGGAAGACGGCCTTCTCATCCGGCACGTCGAGGACCGGAAGTTCGTCCGCACCGCGATCCCCGGCGCGCTGGCGCTGAAGGAATGGGAATTGTACCGGGACGTCCTCGAAGCGGACAAGGTCGTGAACGTGCCCATCGCCAAGAACCATTCGCTGGCCCGCGTCACCCTCGGGTTGAAGAACATGATGGGCGTCATGGGCGGGAACCGGGGGCAGATCCATTTCCGTCTCCCCGAATGCCTCGTGGACGTCAGCCGCCGGGTGCCGTCCCGCCTGACCGTGATCGACGCGGGCCGCGTCCTACTTCGGAACGGGCCGTCGGGCGGGAACCTGTCCGACGTGAAGGCGTTCGGGAAGGCGTTCGCCTCGGCGGACGTGGTCGCCGCCGACGTTGCGGCAGCGGAGAGGGTCTTCGGCCTGAAGCCGGAAAGCGTGGACCACATCCGGAAGGCGCTCGAATCCGGACTGGGGATCTCCTCGCCGTCGCAGATTCGCCTTCTTGGAGCGTGAGATGCGGCCGAAGAGAAATCCCGAGGTGGCGTGGAGGCTCGAGAAGGGGATCCACGAGATGGCTTGGGACAGGTATCGCAAGGACGAGGAGTACGAGGACCTCGGCGTGCTGACCCTGGCGTACAAGGAAACGATCCATCAGTTGAACCTCGTCGGGGCGGAGATCTGGACGCGGGTGAACGGGGCGAACTCCGTCGACCGGATTTCCGGCGAGGTGGCCGGCCTGTTCGACTGGGACCCCGGGGAGGCGAAGGAGGCGGTTCTCGAGTTCCTGGAAGGGCTCGAAAAGCAGGGTTGGGTGATCCTGCCTCGTTGAACCGCGGGGATGGTTGTGGTGTAATAAAAGTTTCATACCGATCGCAGGAAAATCGAGAGGAGAACGGAACGTGGGAAGAGTGCGGGGGACGATCATCACGGTATTCGTCGCGGCGGGCATCGCGTGCGCCGCCGTTGCGGGAGGTTGCTCGAAGAAGGACGTGAACCAGGAAGTCGTGGCGACGGTGAACGGGGAATCCATCATGGTCATCGAACTCCGGGAATACCTTGGCGTGCCGGCGGGCATCTTCGCCTTGCCGGGCGTCCCGGTGGAGCAGAAGAAGCAGGCCGTCGACCAGGTCGTCGCGGGGCGCCTCCTGGTGCAGGAAGGCCGCAACCTCGGACTCGACAACACGCCGGAATACAAGGGGACGGTCCGGCAGAACGAAACGGGGGTGCGGATCAACGCCCTGTTCCGGAAGGAAGCCAGCGAAAGGATGAAGCTCGACGACAAGGAGGTCCGGGCCGAGGCGGCGAAGATCAAGGGGGAGAATTCCGGGATCTCCGAGGCGGACGCGACGGATCGGGCGTCGAAGGCCGTCATCGATCGACAGGTCCGGTCGATCCAGAAGGAGCTGGTCGCCACGGCCAAGAAGGAGACCGGAGCCGCCGTCGACAACGCGGTGATGGAGAGGATCGGAAAGGGAGACCCGCTTTCGGACAACGCCGTTCTCGCCTCCGCGGGGGACGAAAAGATCCTGTATGCGGAAGTCAAGAAGATCATTCGCGAGATGCCGATGCTGCCTATCGCGCCGGGGCAGCAGAACCCGCAGATGACGGTTGCGCTGATCACGAGGATCCTCGACCAGGAATTGACCTTGCGGGCCCTGGTCGCGTATTCGAGGAAGCGCGGGGTGGACGGTTCCGATTGGTACCGGACCGCGCGGCAGAACATGGAGCGCGCCGTCATCGCCAACATGGTTTACGACAAGGTTTCGTTGAAGGATCCCGCGGTCACGGACGAGGAGGTCGCCGCGGAATACGGTCAGCGCGTTCGGATGATGGAGGGGGAGAAGCAGAAAGCCCCGCCCCTCGCCGCGGTGAAGGAGCAGCTCCGGGACCTTCTCAAGAGCGGGAAACGCCGCGGGGCGTTCGAGGCCTACATCGGTGATCTCCGGAAGAAGGCCAAGGTGACGGTGAACGATGCCGTTCTCCCCAAGATCTGATCCGGCCGGAAGCGGAGCGAAAAGGCCGGAATGAAGAGCGGTCCGCTCCTGCTCGCGGCGCTGTTCTCCCTGTGCGCGGCCGCCGGCGGCGCCGCCCAGGAGAAGGGAACCGCCGCGCTCTCGGGAGGCGGCGGGACCGAGGCCGTCAGGATGTTCGAGCCGGGGGCGGCGGCCCCCGGTTTCACCGTCAAGGACATCGGGGGGGAGATCTTCGACTTCGAGGCCGAGAAGGCGAAGTCCCCCTACCTTATCGTCTTCTTTTCGATCTTCTGCGAACCGTGCCGCCGCGAGATGGCGATCGTCCGGAAACTTCAAGACAAGTACAGGGATGCCGGTTTGCGGGTGGCGGCCGTCGCGCTCGACGGGGAACCGCTGAAATACGCCGTGGCCGGGTTCGCCAAACAGGAGGGGTATGCCTTCCGGGTCCTGATCGACGAGCTGAATGCGCGGGATTCTTTCACGGTCGCGGAAGTTTACGGCATATCGGCGATTCCCTCGACGATCGTGGTCGAGAGGGGCGGCAGGATCGCCTTCGGCGGGACGGGGCTGGTGAAGGAAGAGGAGCTCGAGAAGACCGTGCGATCCGTCCTGAAGCCGTAACCGGGCATGACATCCCCCGAGGCGCGGTTTCTCCTGTTCGACCCCGTGGGGAACTCCTGGCCCGGCGTCCGCCTGCCCCAGGTGGCCTTCTCGGGGCGTTCCAACGTCGGGAAGTCCTCCCTCCTCAACGCCCTGACCGGCCGGGCCCGCCTGGCGCGGGTCAGCAACACGCCGGGAAGGACCCGCGGGATCGCGCTCTTCGAGGTGATGGGCCGGTTCGCCTTCGCGGATCTTCCCGGGTACGGGTTCGCGAAGGTATCCCGTACGGAGAGGGAGGCGTGGAAGACGCTTGTGGAGGGGTATCTTTCCGGTTGCCGGCGTCTCCGCCGCGTGTATATCCTCGTGGACCTTCGCCGCGGGCCGGAAGAAGAAGAGCGCCGGCTCGCGGAGTACCTGTCCGCGCATGCGGTGCCGTACCGCTGGGTGGGGACCAAGGCGGACAAGATCTCTTCGCGGGAAATGACCTCCGCTCTCGCCCGGTTCGCGGGGGAACCGTGGCTGGACGCGGGAGGGGCCGTCATCGGTACCTCCGCGAGGACCAAGGCCGGGATCGACCGCCTCCGCAGCGATATCCGCGCGGCGTTTGCACCTTGATTCCATGGCGGAAAAGGGATAAAATCTTCCGGTTTTTACCCCTGTCGGCGATCCGCAAACACCCGTGACATTCCCGCCGAACCGGAAGGAGAATTCGTGTTCCCCATCCTCGAAACCAGGGAAATCGCCAAGAACGTCCACCTGCAGCGGATCCTGGCGCCCAGGATCGCCCGGAAACGGAAGGCGGGACAGTTCCTTGTGCTTCGCCGCGGGGAAAACGGGGAGCGCATCCCCCTGACCATCGTGGACTCCGACGCCGCGGAAGGGTCGGTGACGATCATCTTCCAGGCGGTC
>JAJZRM010000272.1 GCA_021802685.1 Deltaproteobacteria bacterium
CTTAAGCTCTCGATCGGAACCCGCTCCGGAGGAGGGGCCGAGAGCCCGAGCGCGAGCTTCTCCTCCAGGACCAGGGAGAGCGCCGCTCCCATGTGCTCGCACACCCCCGGGCAGGCGCTGCACGTCAGGCGCACGGATTGGGGACCCGTGGGGTCCGGCGAGATCGTCACGGCCGCCCCGGGCAACGTAAGGGTGAAGCCGTCGTCGGAGAGGTGAACCTGCTCCTCCAGGTCGACGCTGCGCTTTCCTCCGGCCTTGAGCAACGTTTCGCCGTCGGCCCCGAGCCACTTGCACGCCTGCCGGAAGGTCAGCCGCGAGAGTTTGTCCTTGAGCGTCTGCACGTCGGCTCCTCCTTGCCCCGCGGGGATTGCCCTTGACACATCATGCCGTCGTCTCTCGCGGGATTCCGCGACAAGTATACTCTCTCCGGCAATCCTCATGCCTGATTGGAATTGCTCACATTGTAGTCAATCACTACCTCATCCAGTACGGATGGCGAAAAAGCTGCTCGTTGGGGCAAAGCCCAAACAGGGAAGGCACAAACCAATTTGACGTGAATTGACATTTTATTGATCCGTTCCCTCCGTATCCAAGGGAAACCCGTCCGTCATCATCCCCATTTACCAAGTCGACGCGTTCACCGACAGACTCTTCGAGGGGAACCCAGCCGCCGTCTGCCCGCTCACCGAATGGCTTGCCGACGACCTGCTGCAGAAGATCGCCGCCGAGAACAACCTCTCCGAGACGGCCTTCTTTTTGCCCAGGGAGGACGAGTTCGAGCTGCGCTGGTTCACGCCCGCGGTCGAGGTGGATCTTTGCGGACATGCCACATTGACCGCAGCCTTCGTCCTGATGGATCTCCTGGAGCCGGCACGCCGATCCGTCACCTTCCGGTCCCGTAGCGGCTCCCTTCACGTGACACGCGACGGAGACCTCTTCAGCCTGGATTTCCCCCGCCGGCCGGCCGTGCCGATCCCCGAGCCGCCCGGTCTTTCCGAGGCACTCGGCGTCCGTCCCGCGGCCGTTCTCAAAGCCCGGGACACCATCGTCGTCTTCGACGACCCGGACGTGGTGCGCCGCCTCATCCCAGACATGGAGAAACTTGAATCGATGGGGGGTTTCGCCGTCTGCGCCACGGCACCGGGCTCCGGCCGGGATGACGACGTCGATTACGTGCTGAGATTCTTCGCGCCGGCCCAGGGAATTGCCGAGGACCCGGTTACCGGGTCCGCCCAGTGCTCCCTGGCCCCCTACTGGTCGGAAAAGTTCGGCAAGACGATCCTGCGCGCCCGACAGGTCAGCCGCCGAGGTGGAGAGATCCTGTGCGAGGTTTCCGGAAACCGGGTCCGAATCGCGGGAAAGGCCGTTTTGGTTTTCAGCGGGATACTTCGAACACCCCCCCAAGCAACTTCATGAAGTTCCGTTTCGGCTTGTGCATTGCGCGCACGGAGGCCAGATACCGCGTGAACCTCGTCTCATCGCCGATCCGGACCGTAAGGTCACGGATTTTTCGAAGCAGCGCGATGGCCTCACGATACGCCTGTTGGTTCTTCCGATTCAGCGTGCGATCGATCTGTCTCTGATAGATCGGGAGCACGTCTTCAGGATGGTCCTTCTCCCTCTTTCCGGCGAGTTCCATCCACAGGCCGTCCGAACACCCGCCCGCGCCGGCTTCCCGCCAGGCCGCCTCCACGTCTTTCTCCCAGAGGAAGATCCGGACGATATCCGAATGGTCGGCCGCGACGTACCGGCCCCATCCGTCCTCTTTCCGCCCGCCCTTCGCCCTGGCGATGGCCTCTCGAAGATGTTCGAGCGCCTTCTCCCTCCAGAGGTTCCACAGACCGACCCGGTCGGCGTGGCCCTTCAAGATTCGATACCGATCGAGAGCCGGCGATTCCGTGAACTCGGCCCAGATCAGCGCCATTGCCTCTTCGTGGCGCTTCCGGCGGTGGTACTCCCCGGCTAAAAACTCCCGGAGGCGCCCGTCGGTCCGCTCGGGAAAGGCCTTGACCCCGCGTTCGGCCCACTCGAGCGCCTGGTCGCGCTTCCCGGCACCCTTCAAGGTTTCAGCGATCTGGAGAAAAGCGTAGGCTGAAGAGAGATCCCGTTGCTTGATCGCAACTAGGGCCTCCACGTCCCCCGCCAGACCGGCCAGCGTCTCCATGATGTGAGTGATCCGGAATCGCTTTCCGTACTTTTGGGAATCGTCCCGCCCAGGGCCCAAAGCCGGTACCTTGGCCCACTCCGCTTCGGCGAGCTTCCGGTAGACGGCCAGTCCTTCCTCGCCGAGAACATCCGCGTACGTCCGCGCGGCCCCGTAGAACGTATCCCAATCCGTACGCAACTCCCATTCAAAGAGACGCCGGGCCAATGCTACCGGGTCAGGATTCACCTTCTTGCACGCTTTATGATGGATTTTCTGGAGACGTTCGAGGATTCCACCCATGTGACCGTCCGAGTCGTCGACCGATTCGATCGCCTCTTCGACGGCGAGGAGAGTGTGTTCGGCCAATTCGATGACCTCGGCGGCATGGCCGTCCTTCAACAGCTCCTCGACGGAATCGACCGCATCCTCGATACCCCGGGCATAATCGTAAGCGTCGCGGTAATCCACGAATTCGCCGGCGTCGACAGCCTCGTCGATGGCCCGCCGGTACGTGGCCACGTCAAGTCCCTTGGTGCCTTGTCTCGCCGCCTTCATGAGCAGACGCTGCCGCAGGCGGTCGTCCTCCATCGCCTGATCGACCAGCATGTCCGCAAGCTTGCCCTTGTCCAGCGTCGCAAGATGGGCTCGGACGTCCTGCATCGTCACGGCAGGCTTCGACCGGCTTTTCCCGTGTGTTACCGGGTGCCTTCCCTCGATCCAGGTCAGCCCCGCGGCGACGCAATGCTTGCAGAAGGCGCCGTCAGCCCCGACCGGGCAGGTACACAAGAATCCCAGCTCCCCGTTCTCGACCCATAGTTTGACCCGATACGACCGGGTCCCCTGGACTTTCGCAACAATCGTTCCCTGATGCTCGACCAAGGCGCCCACTTGTTCGTCGGCAAAGTATTCTTCGCCCCGAGCGAACGACCTCGCGCCCGCCATGCGCCGCAGCGACCGGCGATCCAGCACCGATTCAAGATTCGAAGTCATCCTCCCCGCCTCTCCTTTAATTCTTACATGGATGCAACGAATCCGCGAATCGTCTTTTCTCGAGAAACGCCCCCCACCGGGTCTGTTTCCCAAAGTCATCGCAGATTCCCGTTCCATCGGCTGGTGGTCCGGTAGGGAAGGTCCTTCGCCACACAAACTGCCCCGAATATTCCATCGCCGGATCGACTTGAAATAGTATAATCCTGTTTAGTCTAAATAGGATTATACCTTTCGGAGGAAGCCATGCGGTTCGTCGACCGGCAGGAGGAACTGGAATTCCTTGAGCGGGAGTTCGGCCAGCCGTCGTTCCGGTTCATCCCGCTCTACGGCAGGCGCCGTATAGGCAAGACGCGCCTCGTCCGGGAGTTCATCAAGGGCAAGCCGGCGATCTATTTCCTCGCCGACACCGTCTCAGAGTCGGAGCAGCTGAAAAACCTCGGCAAGTCGGTCGGGGAATATTTCCAGGACATGGTCCTGATCGAGGGGGGCTTCCGTGACTGGGAGCAGTTCTTCCGGTACATCCGGGAAAAGAACACGGGTAAGCGTCTGGTGCTCGCCATCGACGAATTCCCCTACCTGGTTAGCGCCGCCCGGGCCATTTCCTCCATTTTCCAAAAGGGGATCGACACCCACCTCAAGGATACCCGGCTTTTCCTGATCCTCCTGGGATCGAGCATCGGGATGATGGAACGGGAGGTTCTGTTCTCGAAAGCCCCCCTTTACGGTCGCCGGACCGGCTCGCTGAAAATCGAGGAACTGAAATTCCGCGCATTGCGGGATTTCTTCCCGGATGCCGACCTGAAGAAACGGGCGGCCATCTACTCCACGTTCGGGACGATCCCTGCCTACCTGGAGCCGGTCCGGTCCCACGAGAGCATCCTGCGGAACATCTCGGAGTTGGTCCTTTCCCGGAACACTTTCCTTCACAATGAGGTGGAGTTCCTCCTCCGGGAAGAGCTCCGTGAGCCGCGGGACTACTACGTCATCCTCCGGGCGATCGCCCAGGGGAAGAGGAAGCTCTCCGAGATCATGAACGACACCGGATTTGGCAAAGCCCACCTCTCCCGCTACCTCGACATCCTGAGAAGCCTGGGTTTCGTCGAGAAGGAGGTTCCCGTCACCGAGAAGTCTCCCGACAAGAGCCGGCTCGGCCTCTACCGACTGCACGACCGGTTCTTCGCCTTCTGGTTCAAATATATTCTCCCAAACCGGGGACGGCTGGAGCTCGGCAACGAGGGATACGTCCTCAAGCAGATCGAGGCCACATTCGACCAGCATGTAGGCGATGGTTACGAATCGATCTCCCGGGAGATCTTCCTGGACATGGCCAGACAGGAGAACCTTCCGGTCACCTCCCTGGGCCGCTGGTGGGCGAAGAACGAAGAGATCGATCTGGTTGCGCTCGACGAGGAATCACG
>JAJZRM010000273.1 GCA_021802685.1 Deltaproteobacteria bacterium
CCAGTATACCGACCACTTCATTCGGACGTTCGTCCTCTCGAACACCGACGCGAAACAGATGGCCAATATCGTCCGATCCATCGTCCCGGTGAAGAAGCTCATCGTCAACGAGGGGTTGAACACGATCATGGCGCGCGACGATCCGGAAATCCTTGCGCTCGTCCAGAAGATCATCGAGGCCAACGACATCACGGACGCCGAGATGATGCTCGACGTCGAGATCCTCGAGGTCGACCGAAGCCGCCTCCTCGACCTCGGGTTCGAGCTGACGCCGCCGGCCGCTTCGGGCCGCATCTCCGACGGTGCGGCGGCCACGAGCGGCACGACGGAAATCCCGCTGTCGGCCCTCAAAAGCCTCGGCCCCGGAAACATCCTGTTGACGCTTCCGTCGGCGACGCTGAACCTGAAGAGCGAGACGTCGGGGACGGAGATCCTCGCAAACCCGAAGATCCGGGTGAAGAACCGCGGGAAGGCGAGGATCCACATCGGGGAGAAGGTCCCGATCATCACGGCGACGACCAACCAGGGTGTCGTAACGGAGAGTATCCAGTACCAGGACATCGGAGTGAAGCTGGACGTGGAGCCGTGGATCCATCTCGACGGGGAGGTGTCGATGAAGCTGCGGCTCGAGGTTTCCACGCTCGGACCGCAGGTGTCCGGGTCGCAGACGGTTGCGTACCGGATCGGGGCGCGGACGACGGAAACGGAGCTTCGCCTCCACGACCGCGAAACGCAGATCATCGGCGGCCTCGTCAACGACGAGGAGCGGACCACGACGACCCGCGTCCCGGGCCTCGGGGACATTCCCGGCCTTGGACGTCTCTTTTCCTCGGAAGACCGAAGCCGTGTGAAAACCGACATCCTGATGTCGATCACGCCGTACATCCTGCGGCCGGCGGCGGTTCCCCCACGCGAACTCTCCGACATCTGGAGCGGAAAGGAGTCGGCCGTCTCTGCGACCCGGCCGTCGTACGAGGCTCCCGTCGACGGCGACGGCCGCGGGGGGCAATCGTCCGTCGAAAGGCAGGCCGCCGGCGGAGGAGCGGAGCCCGCCGGAAACCCGGATGCGAGTACGGTCGTCGCGGTGCGCGGGCCGTCGGAGGTCTACCCGGGGGAGGAGTTCGATGTCGGGATCGCCGTCGAGGGGGGAAAGGGGATTCACGACGTGTTCGTTTCCCTCTTTTTCGATTCCCGCCACCTGACGGCGCTCTCGGCATCGGAGGGGGATCTTCTTTCGGCCGGCGGGCAGCCGACGACCTTCTCCGGGAATCCGACGGCGGCCATCGGCCGGGTCGTTGTCTCGCAGGGGCGAGTCGGTTCGGCCCCCGGCGTCGACGGCGACGGCACCCTGTTCCGGGTCCGGTTCCGCGCGACGGCGTCCGGGACCGTTCAGATCGCCGCGCGCAGCGCCTCCCTGCGGGACGATGAGCGCAATGTCCTTCCCGCGCGCACCGTGCCGCTGAAGGTAACCATCCGGTGACCGGCCGGAGAGGGATGACGCTGATCGAGGTCCTGGCGGTCGTGACGATCGTGGGGATCTTGGCGATGGCGGTCTTCCCGTTCGCCAAGACCTCGGTGAAGCGGGCCCATGAGATGGAGCTGCGGCGGTCGCTGCGGGAGATCCGGACGGCGATCGACCGGTATAAGGCGATGTACGACGCCGGGATCTTCGAGAAGCAGATCGGTGCAAGCGGCTATCCGCCGACGCTCGAGATCCTTGTGACCGGCGTCCCGCTCGCCGGCGCTCCGGGGAAGACGGTCAAGCTCCTGCGCCGGATCCCCCGAAACCCGGTCGACCCCGGCGGAGGATGGCTCCCACGGTCGCACGACGATCCGTCCGAGGCTTCGTCATGGGGGGGGCAGGATGTCTTCGACGTGAGGGCGAAGTCGACCGGGACCGCCCTCGACGGGACGCGTTATGCGGATTGGTAAGGCGACACGGGGCGTTTCCGGCGGTTTCACGCTCATCGAATTGCTGATCGTCATGGCGATCATCGGGATCCTCGTGACGATCGCCCAGCCTACGTGGCTCTTCGCGACGCGGAAGGCGCGGGAAGCGGTCCTGCGGGAGAACCTCTACGCGATCCGGGAGTCGATCGACCAGTACCACGCCGACCGGGGTTCGTATCCATGGGCGCTCGCCGACCTCGTCGAGCACGGCTACCTTCGCCGGATCCCCGGGGATCCGGTGACGCGCAGGTCGGACACCTGGGTTCCCGTCCCTCCCCCCGAGGGGGAGCGCACGGTGTACGACATCCGGAGCGGGGCCGAAGGGGCCGGCCTGGACAACGTCCCGTACTCGGAATGGTGATGCGTTCCATTCCGCGCATGCTGCGGGAGGACGGGGCGACGCTCCTGCACGTCCTCCTCCTCGTCGTCATGGTCGGCTACCTCTCTTCCCTGGCGGCGAAAGGGTGGACGCTCGCCGCGAAGCGGGAGCGGGAGGAGGAGCTCGTATTCCGCGCATTTCAGTACCGCGACGCGATTGAACGGTATTGGCAGTTCGAGGGAAGAATGCGATTCCCCGGTTCCATCGAAGCGCTCCTGCTTGACCCCCGTTCCGCCAATGCGCTGCGGCACCTGCGGACGGCATACGGCGACCCCGTGACCGGGGAACCGTTCCTCCTCATCCGCGAGCAAGGCGGCGGCATCGTGGGGGTCCGCAGCGCGTCGGAAGCGGAGCCGGTCCGCATGTTTCCCGTGATCCCGGGCAAACCGGTCCTCATCAGCGACGGGAAGGGGTACTCGCGCTGGCAGTTCGTCTTCACGCCGCCGAGGGCGCCGTCGAGACGGCCGCCGGCGACGCGATGACATGGACATCGTTCCAGGAAGGAGTTCCAGGATGAATCTGGTCGAACGGATCCATGCGCGACGCGTGAACATCGGGATCATCGGCCTCGGCTATGTCGGCCTGCCGCTCGTCATCGCCTTCTGCCGCGCGGATTTCCGCGTCACCGGTTTCGATATCGACCCCGAAAAAATCCGGCTCCTGCGCGCCGGGCGGAGTTACATCCGGCACATCGATCTTTCGGCGGTCGATCCGAAGGCGCTGGCCCGCTTTTCCATGACGACCGACTTCGCGCTCCTGAGCGGCATGGACTGCATCATCGTCTGCGTCCCGACCCCGCTCGATCGGAACCGGGAGCCGGATCTCTCGTTCGTCCTCGACACGACGAGGACGATCGCGAAGCATCTCGAACCGGGACAGCTGGTCGTCCTCGAGTCGACGACCTACCCCGGGACGACCGGCGGCGAGATGCGCGAGGTCCTCGAAAGGACCGGCCTGAAGGCCGGGGTCGATTTCCATCTCGCCTTCTCTCCCGAGCGCGAGGACCCGAACAACAGGGAGTTCACGCTCCGCACCGTCCCGAAAGTCGTCGGAGGCCATACGCCGGCGTGCCTCGAGGCGGCGAAGGCGCTCTATGACCAGATCGTGGACCGAACGGTCCCCGTCTCCTCGACGCGCGTCGCGGAAGCCGCGAAACTCCTCGAGAACATCTACCGGTCGGTGAACATCGCGCTCGTCAACGAGCTGAAGGTCCTCTTCGACCGGATGGGGATCGACGTCTGGGAGGTCATCGAGGCGGCGAAGACCAAGCCGTTCGGTTTCCAGGCGTTCTACCCCGGCCCCGGACTCGGCGGCCACTGCATCCCGATCGACCCGTTCTACCTGACGTGGAAGGCCAGGGAGTACGAATGCCATACCCGGTTCATCGAGCTCGCCGGCGAGATCAACACCGCGATGCCCGACTATGTCGTGTCGAAAGCCTCCCTCGCGCTGAACGACGCGGGAAAACCGGTGAAGGGGTCGCGGATCCTGATCCTCGGACTCGCGTACAAGGCGAACGTCGACGACGACCGCGAGTCGCCGTCGTACCGCATCATCGAGAGCCTGGAACGTCTCGGCGCGACGGTCTCGTACAACGATCCGCACATCCCGGAGATCCGCGTGAGCCGGGAGCACGCGCATCTCGCCGGCCGGAAATCGGTGCCGGTGTCGGGCGATTTCGATCTGCTGCTGGTCGCGACGGCGCACGATGCGTACCGGTCGCTCGACCTTCCGTCGTACGGCGTACCGGTCGTCGACACGCGCAACCTCGTCAAGGAGCGCCTCCCGTCGGTTTACCGGGCGTGACGCGGGTCGCCGATTCAACGGGATACATGGCGGCCGAACGGCGTCATCCGGGCGTAGTCCGGCGGACGCCGCCCGCTGAAGAAGCCGCACGCCCCCGCATACCGGAGGTCCTCCTTGAAGAGCGCAAGGAACTCGGGATCGTTTCGGAGCCGCGCGAGGAGCCGCAGCGGTCTTCGGCGCAGCTCGAGCACGGGACCGAGGAGCTCCGACGGGTCGCGGAAACACTCCCAGTCGCAGTCGCGGCACTCCCCGGCGGCGGTCCCGGCGCCTCCAGGGAGGTCGCCGTACGACCCGAGCGGCTCGTCCCCGCGGTACCCGCACGGGTACGCGGTCTCCCCCGTCGCCGCGATGAAGAGGAACTCCCGCCCCCCGCGGCAGGGAAACCCGGCGTCCC
>JAJZRM010000274.1 GCA_021802685.1 Deltaproteobacteria bacterium
CGATCAGGAACTCGCGCAATTGCGCATGACACGCCACGAGTTCCACGGTGATTGGAACTACACATTGAAACCAAAGAAAACATTGTAAATGTTATTTATGCGCAGACCCTTACTGCCGAGATCTTGAAGCCGCTGCTCTCCGGCGCGCGCTCGCCGAAGCGGACCGGAGCCGGATCGCCGAATACCGCGCCGAACAGGAGGATCGCATCAGGAGGTCGTTGTGACCGCCCGCCTAGAACCTGGACCGCACCCTGAACCGGACCACGACCTCCCGGTCCCGCGGGACCTTCACCGAAAATATAGCGGTTCCGGAATCCTCTTTCTTGTACGGGTGGGAGCTCTCCAGGATTTTCCAGTCCCCCGGGATTGCTTCCTCGACCCGTATCGTTATGTCTTCCTTTTTGTGATTGCGCAAAGAGATCTCGTATTCCGATTCGGTCACGTTCGAAGCGATCGCGTTCCAGGACGTTTGCTTCCTGTCCCCCACGACGTCGAAGGCGTTCCCGACGGTCATCCGGATCTTCTCGTCGACGGGGGTATGGTCGATGTTGTTCTCCCCCACGAATTGCAGCGACTCGTCCAGGTCCCGCTTGTACACCCGGACGACCCCTTTGGGCAGGGGCATGCCGAGCCGGGACGCCTTGTCGTTGCAAAAGATCAGGTACACGGGGATCTTCCTGTCCTTCTCAATATATCCGGAAACCCGTCCCCTGAAGTAGTAGTCACGCCCCCGGAAGACGTATTCCTTGGAAACGGGGACATCCAGGGCGGAAAGGAGGCCCACCTGTTTCGACTGGTTGTTCTTCACGTCGGTGGGACGCTGCAGGGTGTAGAGGTGGTATTCGAAAAGGGAGGATTCCCGGAATTGCGGCGCCGCCTCCTGCATGGCCATGGTCTTGGCCAGCACCGGCCGTCCCCCGCGCGCCGCGTCTTCACGGATCCGGTGGACATCCCCCGCCACGAGTTTCAGGCGGGCGTTGCGGAAATTCGCCCCGCTGCGGTTCTCCAGAGTCACCCATGCCGACACGCCCGCCGTCTTCTCGTCCGCCTGCAGCACCAGGACATAGTCCGCCCGCCAGGTCATGCCCTCGGTGAGATACAGCGTCTCGAGCTGCCTCGCTCCGGCCGAATCCGTGCGCAGCAGCCAGGAAAGGGTCGGGCGGGCGATCAGGTCTTCCGGCACCTGCGGGAAGATGTAGTTGCCCGGGATGCCGAAGGTCACCTCGTTGTCGACCTGGAGGACGGGTTGACCGTCATTGTACGCCAGCACCTTCGCCGCCTTCTCGTCCTCCCGATCCGTGTATGGGTTGCGGTACCGGACGCGGACGGTCTTGCCGACGTATTTTTCCAGGAGCTTGGCCGGCGAGAGCAGGTCGTATTCGTAATTCTGCTCCAGGACCGACACGGTCCCCTTTTCGGGGACAGCCTCCACGGACACGCTGGAGGGAATCACCCGGGAGGCCACGTCCATGAGCTGCAGCACGCTGTCGCCGCGGCTTAAGGATACGTTCCGGCGGTCCTTGACCAGTCCCAGCCCGGAATTGTAGACGGTGATCTCCGCCGAAACCCGATCCGTTTCCATGGAAACGACCTTGGGAACAGCATCCGGACGATAGGTTTCCGATGCAGCCGCAAGACGACCCGGCGCAACAGGAAGCGATAGAAGCGAGGCAAGAACCAGAAGTCGGACCACGATCGATCTCAACATATGCCCTCCGTGGATTCGGACTTTGACGGATAAAGTACACTCCCAACCTGGATTTTATTCCATATATAGTGCGGATCGCCGACCGCCTGGCGCGGTGCCGATCCGTTCCATGGGTAGGCTGAATCACTCCAGTTGTTACGTGGCACGTGGACTCCCGTCCTCCGGAGCGCCTCGAAGACATACAAGGTCTCGATCCGGACATCGTCCTGCTCCAGGATGTCGCTCGCAATCACGTAACGTATTAATATGCAAAGTGTATATCGACAATCCGTGGATAGAGAAAGAAACCGGGATTGCAAGCGCGCGGATTACAACGAGATTCGACGCGCGGACGGTGTGGCGAGAGAAGCAGCCTTGCTCGAAACGAACAAGGACCGGTTGAAGCTCAGGCAGGCGTGATTTACGGTTTCAGCCGTCCCTGGTTGTTGTACCGTTCCGCAAGCCGGTTGTATTGCTCTACAAGAGACTGGTGCGTTTGATGCTTCTGTTCGAATCGGGTTGCCAGGTTCGCCCTGTCGCCGATCAACCGGTTATGCCGCGGAACCATGTCGTTGTATGCTTTCGCATTCCTGGACGAAAGAAACCCGTCCATCGACCGCTTGAGTTCCTCGATGGCGAACGTGTGCCGGCCGATTTCCTCGGCCATCGCCTTCCGTTCGGACTCGCTTGCGGCGATCGCCTTCCTACCTTCCTCCAGGGAATCGAGAAGCTCCTTGTTGTGGATTTCGTCGGTCCTTTTCGGTGGGACGACGGGTTTCAAGGTGCGGATATCCGCGCTCCTCGCGGGAAGCTGTGAAATCAGGTCGGAGACAAGCGCGAAATTGATGTTCTGGCCGTCTATGGCCGAAGCCGTCGTGATCCCGACCAGGCGGCCATCGGTGTCGAAAAGACCGCCGCCGCTGGAGCCTTTCGATATGGGTGCGTTCGTCTGTATCAGAGGGAATGCTCCGTAAGGGCGGATGGCGGAGACAAGACCGTCGCTTATGCTCAGCTCCAGGCCTCTGGGGGAACCGATCGCGTATACGTGTTGTCCTACGCTGAGCGTCAGGAACGACGCCATTTCCACAGGATCTGCCTGAAGGCCCGGCACCGACAAAGCGCAAAGATCGTACTCCCTGTCCGCATGCGTCACGGATGCCGCGTATTCCTGGCCGCGGTCGACGACCCGGATCTCTCCGCCCGATTCCACGACGTGCCGGTTGGTCGCGACGGTTTGAGGAGCTACGACCATGCCGCTTCCCTGCATCGACAAACGGTTGTCCGCACGGTTGAAGACCTTCACGGTGACCACGCTCGGGGACGCTTTCCTGAATACAGCTTCGGAAGTGTTGACGGACTCGGGAGGTGCGGAGGTCCCGGCGACGGCCGCTACATGAGGGCTTTCCATGAGCGCTTTCCGGTCCCTTATTACGAGCCGGAAGAAAGCGAGCATGGTTCCCAGGATCAACACGATGACGGTTGCGAGGGATAAGGAATGGCGACCTCTGCCCATATCATCAATATCGGTTGCAGCAGTTATTAACTTTCCATGAATTCCGCCCCCCTTCCGGAAAAATGTTCCATCGGTACGACCTTTCACATCCTCCCCTGACCTTATCTGACATTGTGGAGTCAGACTCGGCTACACGTCCGAGGAGGAGAAGCGGGGCGAGCGGCTGTACTGGGCGGAGTGGCCGATCCCCGGGACGGAGGGGACAACGGAAGCGTCGTTCACCGAGCGGGAGTATCTCAAGGCCGCCTGATGCCTTGAGACCGCCGAGACCCCGGGGGCTGCCCGATGCGGCGGGCCCCCGGGTGGTCAAACCGCCTTGATGGCCTGGTTTGCGGCCACCAGCAACGGGTCCCAGACCGGGGAGTAAGGCGGCGCGTAACTGAGGTCCAATTCGGCGATCTCGAAAACCGTCATCCCCTTGTAGATGGCTGTCGCCAGAACATCAAGGCGTTTGGCGACAACGTCTTGTCCGATCATCTGGGCGCCCTGTAAAAGCCCGCTCCCTTTTTCCACGAACAGAACGATTCGTATCCGACCTCCGCCGGGAAACTTGCCGCGGGTTTCGCCATCGATGACGGTGGTGGCGCAGGTCGAGCCGCTTTCCGCCAGCTGCCGTTCGTTCAGGCCGGTAGTGCCGATCGTGAAGTCGAAGAATTTGAAGACCGCCGTTTGGTCAATGCCGGAAAAATTTCGCATGGCATCGGGGTTGACGATATTGATGCCGGCCAGCCGGCCTTGTTTGTTGGCGACCGGCCCCAGCGGCATATAGGAATTGCGGCGCAACTGACGGACATAATGTTCTGCGCAGTCGCCTGCGGCAAAAACATTGGGGAGGTTGGTGCGAAGGTATTGATCGACTTTGGCGGCGGAAGCCACCCCGACTTCGCCTCCCGAATCCTCGCAGAGGGCGGTAGTGGGTCGGACCCCTACGGAAGCCACGACCATATCCGCGGCGAAATCACCGGCGGAAGTCCTCACGACCTTGCCGGTTTTTTCGTAGACGTCCACGCCGGAGAAGAATTCGACGCCTTTTTCCCTCAGCTTTTCCTCGACCTTCTCACGGACCTCACCGCAGAAAGCGGGCAGAACGGCGGGTGCTTTTTCCACGATGACCGGCTTGATCTTCATGTTGCAGAGGACATCGGCCAATTCAAGGTTAGTGTACACGGCGCCGATCAGTATTGCTTTTTTTGGCTTACGTTCATGGAGGAACGCCTTGGTACGCCGTGTATCGTCCAATGTTTTGAAGTAAAAGACATCGTCGTCATCGAACCCCGGCCGGTCGAGACGATTGGGGTGATTGCCGGCGGCGTAAA
>JAJZRM010000275.1 GCA_021802685.1 Deltaproteobacteria bacterium
GAGCCGGAAAGGAGCTTCGTCTTGCGGGTCTTCGTGTCCGTCACCACGACCGTGGGCGTACGGGTTACCTGGTACTTCTGGATGACGCTGTTGAAATATTGAGTTCCCGCCACCACGTCGGCATAGTTCAACGGGACGTACTTCACGCCGAGAGGGGCCACCGCCTCCTGCACATCCTCAGACGTCGGCTCCTTGGTCTTCTGTGCCAGATCGAGCATGGCTTCCCGGATCCGAAGGTACGTCTCCTTCTCGCGGATCATGAAGGACATGTTATAGGGGATGAAGTTGAGGGTTTCCTGGTGGCCCGGATAGTCGACGAAGACCACCTTCGCCTGCTTCATCGCGATTTGGACCCCCTTTGCGATCTCCGGTTCAGCCGCCCGGCACGGCGGGCAAAACCAGTCCGTGACGACGTAGACTTCGGAACTGCCGTCCGGAACGCCGAAAGACAGAGCCCTTCCGGACCGGACCGCCGCATGGGCGTCGTGTTTTCCGAGACCCACAGCCGCGAGAAGTATCCCGACGACGAATGCGGCAAGGACCAAACTCGAATTCCGGACATGCATTCTCATCGCGAGATTCCTTTCTTGGTTACTAATTTGGCGTACGACCTGTGGAACGTGTTCCCCTGCCAGAAGGACACACGCCGTTGCTACCGAGAGGGCGATCCCGACGCACAGGCGGCACCACTCCCCGATCACGAACTTCTGCGTCCACAGGAAGACGATTTCCGAACCGAGCGCGCCAAACAGCAGGAGGGCGAGGACAGCGTTCGCACGCGCGAGGCGGCGCCTGAAGAGAAGGACAAGAATGCAGAAGGAAAAAAACGCAACGCCCAGGGGTGGGAGGGGGATGCCGAAAAGGCGGTACCGATGCGCCTCCGCGCATCCTCCCGTGCAAACTTCCGCCCAAGATAGAGCGGAGAACAGAAGCGCCGCGGCAACCGGCACGAGGGCGAGGGAGCTGTGCCACGAATATCCCGGATCGGCGGCAGCCGATGCCGTCCGGTCTCCAGTTTCGTCGTTTGCCTTCCGGAGGCCGGAAGAAAGGGGATTGCCGGAGTGTCCCCCCATGCGCATTCATAGCCCTCGGGGTGTCCGTCGAACTCGCAGGCTCACTTCGCCACCTTCGAGATTTCCTTCCGCAACTGCTCTGCCGTGACTGCGCCCACCGTACTGAAAGTGATGACTCCCTTCCGGTCAACGACGAAGAGGGCCGGCGTTCCGGAGACGCCGTAGGGATCTGCGATGCGGAACGCGTCCCCGTCGAGCTCGTCGAACACGATCCGGAATGAAACCTTCTCATCGACAGCCATCCGGTCGATCACCTTCTTCATCTCCCGCCCGTCCAGGTTGACGCCGATAACTTGGAGGCCCTTGCTGCCGTATTCCCTGGCCATCTCGTTGATCAACGGGAATTCCTCCCGGCATGGCCCGCAGAAGTAAGACCAGAAGAACAGCAGGACCGCATCCTTCTTGAGGGACTCCCTGAGCTGGACTTCCTTGCCCCCGAGGTCCGTCACCAAGAAGTCGGGCGCCTTGCCTCCCGCCTTTAAGAGCTCGATTCCCTTGACGGTAGGGATCTTGGTGTAGGACCCGCCCGTGACTTCCTGTGCGCCGGCGCTTCCGGCGAACAGGAGCAGCAAGAGGAGGATGGGGATCGGTGCGGTTAGCATGCTGTTTCTCATCGTGGCATCCCCTTTCATTTCCTGATTTCCTTCACCGCTTGAGCGACGACGCTACGAAGTTGCTTTTCGTCCCCCTGCTTGTAGCCGACGTGGAAGAACCGGACCTTGCCGGTGACGTCGATCACGAGCGTCGTCGGCAGGACCATCGCGCCGAACATCGTCCCGATCTTTCTGTCTTTGTCGATGACGACCGGGAAGTTGATCTTGGTCTCCATGCCGTCCATGAACTTCACGACGCGGTGGGTCCCGAAGGAATCGAGGTTGACCCCGATGACGACCAGTCCTTTGTCCCTGAACTCGTTGTAGATGCCGATCAGTTTGGGCATCTCCTCGATGCAGGACGCGCAGTAGATCGACCAGAAGTCCAGGAGCACCACCTTCTTGCCTTTCAACTGGGCGTAGTCCAGTCTCTGGTTGTCAATCGTCTGGCCGCTGAACATGGGCGCCGGATCGCCTTCCTTGATTCCTCCGCCCCCTCCGAAAAAGGCCCCCGCCGGCTGGACGGCCAGCATCATCGCCAGCGCGGCAATCAAGTGGCGGACCGGGAGTTTGCGCTTCATGGCCTTTCCCCCCTTTTTTGGGGCACTTCAGCCTCCGTAGCTGTGGAGGCCGGACAGGACCAGGTTGACGCCCAGGTAGCACATGATGGTTGCGAGGAACCCCACGATCGAAAGGATCGCGGCCCGCTTCCCGTGCCACCCACGGGTGATCCGGGCGTGGAGAAACGCTGCGTAGACCAGCCAGACGATGAGTGACCAGGTCTCCTTGGGATCCCACGACCAGTACGTCCCCCATGCGTAGTTCGCCCAAGCTGCGCCTGTGATTATCCCGGCAGTCAGGAACGGAAATCCCCAGATGATCGCCCGGTAGACAAGGTCGTCGAGCGCTTTGGAGGAGGGAAGGTGGGCGATGATGCCCTCGGTCGTTTTGGTCTCCTCCTGCCGGGCCTTGAGGAGGTACATCACGGCCACGCCGGCGGACACGGCAAACGCCGCGTACCCGACGAAGCAGGTGATGACGTGGGCGTGGAGCCAGTACGACTGGAGCGCCGGAACCAGAGGCTGGATGCCGCTCTCGTTTGTGAAGGCAAACAACATGGTCAGGAACGCGATCGGGATCACGAAGGCCCCGAAAGCGCGGCTCTTGTACTTCCACTCGACGAACAGATAGAACAGGTTGACCGACCAAGCGAAGAAGACCAAGGACTCGTAGAGGTTGGTGACGGGAATCCTGCCGATCCCCATCTTGTATGACTCGGCCCACCGGACCCCGAGGGCAGCCGTGGAGACGATTGCCGCGGCCACGCAGATCCACGTGCCGATCCGGGCGAAAATCTCCTTCCTCCCGTACATGGCGACGATATAGGTTCCCGACGCCCCGCCGAAAAGGAGTGTCGTCAGATCGAAGAGTTGAACATTAAGCGTATTCATGCGGGAATCTCCTTTTCCGTCTTGGAGGGGTCTTTCCTGATTTCGGCCAGAATGGAGGAGAAGGTCTTCTCGAAGGCCGGCCTGTTCCGGTTGGCGCTCCCAGCCGCCGTGACCTCCAACTTGCCGTGGGGCCCCTCGGCCAACCGGATCCAGATACGTCGGTGGGAGAGGAAGAAGGAAATCATCATCCCCGCCGTCAGCAGCAGGCATCCCAGCCATACCACGTTCACCCCGGGATCCTTGGCGACCTGGAGACCGGTATACATCTTCGTGTTCTCGGTCAAGCCTCCGAATGAGAACACCATCGAATCATTGCGCCTACGATCCAAGTCCGGTCGTCCCTGGACGATCCAGAGCTCGGATGCGGGTTGGCCGGGCTTCTCGATGACCATCTGGAGGGCGGGACCATTTCCTTGGTAATCCTGTACATAGTTCACCCCGCGGACCGCACCGTATCCGTCGATCCGGACGGGTTCGTTCGGAGCGAGAGAGAGGTTGCTCACAGGGGTATCGTCCTTTCGGCTGACTGCCACTTGAGCTGTCGCGCCGCCCTCCTTCCCGTAACTGGACTGGTAGAACCAGACCCCCTTATAGACAAGCGGATCATTGACCGTGATCGTCTTGCGAAGGACTTCGCGACCACCTTCCATGACACTCAAGTCCGAGGCGTATTTCTTGGGCTGTCCGCTCGGATAGGTCTCCAGCCAGAACCGGTTGTTCCGGACGGAGAAGGGCAGGTTGATGTGCTCCTTACCCCCACGTGCGTCCAGATGAGACGCTTCCCCTCCATCCGGGATGTTCACGTACGATTTGAATCCGAGGACGTTCCCCATGATCGCCCCGATGAAGACGATGACGATGCCGGCATGGGTTGCGTACGCGCCAAACCGGGAGTAAACACCCTTCTCCGCGTAAAGGTGTACCGCCCCGTCCGCTTCGGTGACCTTGGGAGCCGCGAACACCCGGGCGAGGGTGGTTTTGTACTCTTCCGCCCGGCGCGGGATGTCGCCCTTGCTCTTCCAGCGCTCCTTAAGGGGTAGAGATTTTTCCGTCGTGTCGTCGAGGATCGACTTCGGCTTGCGGACCGTCCGGATCACACGCGGAAGGCGGTCGATCGTGCAACAGGTGAGATTCATGGTGAAGAGGCAAAGCAGGAGCAGGAACCACCAGGAGTGGTACATGTCGAACAGGTTAATCCGATCCATCAGGTTGTACGCCCAGTCCTCGTACACCTGGCGGTACTTTTCAGGGGGCTGGTTCTGCTCGATGACCGTACCCAGGATGGAGGTGACGGCCAGCAGGATGATGGTCCAGATCGCGAGCTTTATCGAAATCAGAAAATTCCAGATTCGGGTCGCCGCCGGCTTGGCCCGTTCCCGCTCTTCGACTGCGGC
>JAJZRM010000276.1 GCA_021802685.1 Deltaproteobacteria bacterium
GTCCCCCACCTTTTCGGTGATGGAGGGATGGATGGCGAGCATGATCCGCCCGTCCCGCCCGATCTGGGGCGTCACGCTGAGGATGATCCCTTCCGTGATGCTTTCCGGCGTGAACGTGGTGAACGCGGCGGAGGTCGTGCTCGCGGGGGTGACCACCGCCTTGAAGAACACGTCCTGCCGGCCGATCCGGATGATGGCCTTCTGGTTGTTGAGGGTGGCCACCTTCGGCGCGGACAGTATGTCCAGGTTCCCCGCGGTCGCCTGGGCGTCGAGGAAGGCGGAAAACTTCGACCCGGCCACGCCGACCTGGAAGGCGGCGGCGCCGGAGGAGAGGTTCTGGGTCGCCGAGGCTCCCCCCGCGAGGCTTCCGGAGAGGGACACCGAGGACAGGTCGGGCATGGCGGACCAGTCGATCCCGTACTTCGTGTTGTCGTCGAGGGTGACCTCGAAGATTTGAGCTTCGATGACCACGCCGGCGCGGACGCGCGCCTCGAGGTTCCGGAGGTGCCGCGCGACCCGCCCGATGTTCTCGGGGAAATCCGTCACGACGACGGTCCCCGCCGTCCGGTTGACGGCCGCCTTCCCGCCCTCGGGGGAAAGGAGCGCCGCGAGCTCCTCGGACAGGCCGCCCCAGAAGTCGCCTTTCTCCTCCGTCGCGATGCTGTTCGTGCTCTGGCTCTCCGTGCCGGTCGTCCCGCCGCCGGTGGCCGAGGTGGACGCGAGGAGCGATCCCTGCCCCGTGCGGTTCGTGACGAGATAATCCACCGAAAAGACCCGCGTCTCCCGCTTCCGGGCGGTCACGCGCACCGTGTTGCCGCTGAACGCCGCGCGGCATCCGAGCATCCCGCACGCCTCCTCCATCAGCTCCTCCGCCGTGGCGTCCTTGATGTCGAGCGTCACCGTCCCCTCCACTTCGGGGGAGAGCACGAGGTTGAACTCGTTCTCCCGCGCCAGGGAGAGGAACAGCTCCCGGGCGTCCGCTCCCGACATCACGAGGGTGTACCGCTTCGACGGTTTCCGGAACTCCGCGGCGGACCGGCGGATCCCCTCCGCGCCCTCGATCGGGACGTCGGGGAGCGGCGCCGCCTTCGCGGCGGGCGCGGGAACGGCCGCCGGGGCGGGCGGCGCGGAGGTCCGGGCCGCCGAAACGGGCGCGGGCGGTGGTTTTCGGACCGCCCGGGGCGCCGCGCAACCCCATCCCACCGCCGTCCAGCCGATCAGGGCCACCACGAGTATCTTCAATTGCCGACCTCCCTTTCGCCCGGTGCCGGGCGAATCCGGCGGTTCCTACTGCCGGTACAGTTCCAAGACCCGTGTTTCCTTCCCCTTCCGAAGGAAGACGCCGTACGGCTCCACCTTCGTCAAGGTCCACTCCCCGATCGTTCCTCCCACGGGGACCAGCCGGTTCCCGAAGATCGCCATCCCCGCCTTTCCCCCCACTACGGTGCCCCGGAGCCGCGGCAGCGCGTCCGCCCCGGCGCCGTCGCCCGCCCCGCTCCCACCGGAGGCGGCCGCGCCGCTTTTCCCCGCAGGGTCCCCGGCAGGAGGAAGGAAGGGATTCCGGTCCCATTTCCATTCCGGCATCCGTCCCTCCGCCGGCAAACGCGCCGGTGGGGGCGCGTACGCCCGGGCCGGCGGCGGAAAGACCGGTTCCGCCGCGTCCGGCGCGGAAGGAGACGCCTCGACGGCCTGGCCGGGAGGAGGAGCCGGACCGCCGCCCGGTTTCAATAAGCGGTATCCCACGGACAGCAGCGCCACCACCGCGAGCGCAGCCGCCACGCGCCTGTCCCTCATGTATTCCCGGAGCGGCTTCATGGCGTCCCCCGGTGCCATGCCGATATCTCGACCGCCGCCGCCATGGAGCCCGATTTTTCCTTGATCGTCACGGATCGCACGGTCAGAAGGCGCCGCATCCTCGGGATGTCGTCGAGAAACTCCGCCAATTCCTTGTAAGTGGACAGGAAGGTGATCTCATAACGCATCTCCGACAACCGCTCCGGCCCGCCCGGGGCCGGCGCGCCCCCCGCCGGTTCCTGCGGCGGGACCCCCTGTCCCGACGGGTCGGCGGCCGCCGTCAGGCCGAACGATTTCAGGTTATGGCGCACCGCCAGCGATGCGATCTCCGCAAGGAGGCGATCGGTATCCTTCGTTGCCGGAACGCGCTCTTCCCAGGAACGGAGCCGCCGATCCCACCGCTCCCCCTCGCCGGTCCGGGATTCCGCCACCTTGGCCCGGAGCGTCATCGCTTCCGACGCCTCGGCGTTTTTCCGCGCGATCTCCGCCTTGAGGCCGTGGATCTCCCGCAGTTCCGGAACGAACAACAGGAAATACGAAGCCGCCGCAAGCCCCAGCAGCCCGAGCGCGAGGGAGAGAATCCCCTCCTTCTTCCAGATGTCCGGCCGCATTCCTATCGTTCCCTCATCGTGAAGTCCAGGAGGAACTCCTGCTCGTATCCGCCCCCCGCTTCCTCGGCGCGCGGCCGGAGCGCGAGGATGGAGTATCCCGCATCTCCCACCACCGGATGGCCGCGCATGGCGGAAAGGAAGGAACTCACCTTCCTCTGCACGTCCGCGGGCGACCCCGCGCGGACGATCCCGCGCACCTCGCCGCGCCCGCCCTCGGCCCCGCCCTTCCCCGGCCCGGCGGGCGAGAACGTGGCGGAGACGAACCGCATCTCCGGCGGGACGGCCGATCCCAGTGCCGCGAGAAGCGCCTTCCACCCCGTGAAGGAGGGGGCGTACGCCTTCTCGCCCTCCGTGGCGTGGCCGAGCGCACTCTTCAGCTCCAGCCACCGGGATACCTCCTCCTGCGACAGGGCCATGCTGCTGGTGGCCGTCGAGGCGTCCGCAAGGACGCCGCGGTATCGCTTCGCCGCGCTTCGAAGGCCGAAGAACAACCCCATGTCCGCCGCGAGGAACGCGGCCAGTATGACCGTCAAGGCGATGAAGCTCCCCCGGCGTTCCTTCCGCTCGGGTACTTGACGGGCAGAAGGTTGACCCGGTCCGCCCCCCACTCGGAGACGGCCATCCCGATGGGGGCTCCGAAAACGGCCGCGTCCCCGGGGACCCCCTGCTCGAAGGAAGCCGCCGTCCCGGAGGGATGCGCCCCGATGTCGAGTTTCAACCGCTCCGAAATGAGGAGCCTCGCCTCCTCGGTCGGAGGATCCCCGCTCCAGTAGAGCCGCGTGATGGCCCCTCCGCGGGAGATCTGGCGGAAGTAGAGGAGCGACCGGGTGAGCTCCATGACCATCCGCTCGGCTTCGTCCGGCATGTTCAACGCGAACTCCCGCGCAAACCGAAGCTTCCCCGAGCCGGAAACGCAGATGACGCACCGGGACGGTTCCAGGTGCACGAAGCCGCACAGTTCGTCGGCGGCATCCGGGGGATGCAGCCCCGCGAGGGCGACGGGGACGGAAACCACCTGGACGGGGGTCAACCCGGCCTCGACGAGCAGGAAGACGAGACGGCGGATCTCGAACTCGGGGGTGTAAAGCGTCATCACCTCGTGCCGTTCGTACCCCTTTTCCACGACGGTCCCGACGACCTCCCCTGTCACCCGCAGTTCCGCCACGGCGGTCGCGGAATCCTGCGCGATCTTCCCCCGGAGCAGCTCCTCCCGCGTGCTCCCGGTGACCGGCGGGATGGTGTAGACCCGGTGCTCGATGACGGGCCCCAGGTAGCTCACCACCGCGCTCTTCGCCGTGAAGCCGTTGCGGTCGAGGAATTCCCGGAGGAATTGCCCCACCGCGGCCGGCTCCCCCCCGGGACGTTCCGTGGCGGCCGCCCGGAAGATCCGCACCGGCCGGTCGCCGGGCTGGTACTCCACCGCCCGGATCACCCGCGGCGCGATCTCGATCGCCAGCATCCTGGCCATGCGCCCTTCGCTCCTCCTATCCCTTCATCTCAGGTAAAGGTTCAGAACCGTCTGCTGGTTGTTGCCCGGGACGTACACCACCGCCTGCCCGGAAACCTGCGGGTTCGGCGGAAGGGTGCACGTCGCGGTCACCGCGTGGAACCCCGCATGCGTGGAGAGAGGGGTGGCGGGAGCGGGCTGCGTCGGGGAAAAGACGTAGGGCGGTCCCGTTGCGGGGGGAGTGCCGGCATAGGATTTGAGCGCCTCCACCCCGTTCGCGGAGTAGTACATCCGCATGTCCATCTGCATTCCCGGAAACGCTCCCGGCTGCGGATTCAGGACGTACTGGCTCGTCGTGTTGTCCGTCCGCCACACGTACAAGTTGACGAGGAGGCGGCCGGTGGGAACGACGGGGGATGAGGGGTACAGGATGTCGTCCGCCGTGGTCGCCGTGCTCGGGCCCTGGCTGCCGATCTGCCCGGTGGCGGCGGTATACACGAGGTTCCGTCCCCAACCGTCGTAGAGGTACGCATCCTGCTTGAAGCCGATCTTCACGTAGGGGCCGTCCCACCCGTACTTGACGCCCAGCGTTCCGTAGGTTCGGGCCGGGACCTGGGGGGTGTTCAGCCGGCTCAGCAAAGTGGTCGGAGC
>JAJZRM010000277.1 GCA_021802685.1 Deltaproteobacteria bacterium
TCATGGAAGTGAACCTGTTCGAAAAAACCGATATCATTCAAGTGGTTGAAAAAGCGATGCGCCAAGAGACAATGCCTGAACCCGGCAACCAGTTGAATTTATTCAGTTCTTAACCGGACAGCAGTGAAAATAAGTATTAACCTTCCGCCGGCCCGCCGGACGATTCCTTTTTCCCGAACGAGCCGGCATACACCCCTGCGACGATCAGGATTCCCCCCGTGATCTTGGCCGGACCGACGGTTTCTGAAAGGATCACGGCCGCGAGCCCAAGGGAAAACAGCCGGCCCACTGGTCCCTCCCGCCCGGAGCGCGGGCGAACCGGGATGCGCCCTCGCCGACCGCCCACTTTCCGGCGACGAACGTTCCTCCCCGGAAAAACGTCGTCGTGACGGGTTTCAAGGCGGTGATTCTGGTACGGTGCATACATACAGTGTAGACATTCGAAACGGAGGTGTCCTGGGATGCCGTACGTGAACATCCGGATCACGCGGGAGGGCGCAACGGCCGAGCAGAAAGCGGCGCTGATTCGGGGAGCGACGCAGCTGCTGGTCGACGTGCTGAAGAAAAACCCTCGGACCACGGTGGTGGTGGTCGATGAAGTGGAGACGGACAACTGGGGGATCGGGGGCGAGACGGTGACCGCACGGCGGAAACGGGGTTCCTAGGCCACTCCCGGCTTACAGGATTTCGACTCCCACCGCCAGCCGTTCGCCGGCGACCGAAACGTTCACCCGGATCTTCGAACAGGGGATCCGGTAGTGGGCGGGAAGCGGTGCCCCCTCCCAGCGGACACGCTTCAAGGCCGATAGCAGGGCGGAGGAATCCGTACGGATGTCGACCTCGCCGGGTGCCCCGGAAGCAAGAAGATCGATGGAAACGGTGGCGCTCCCGTCCACCCGCAATGCCTCCGGCGCCATGGCGGAACGCAGGATCCCTTCGAACCCCTTCGGGGCGCTTCGATAGTACATCGCCGTTTTCGCCGTCATTTCCCTGATACGCGCCAGCCGGGCGAACTCCTCGTTCCGAACGGTTCTCCCGGCGGGCGCGTCCTCGTTCCCCTTCTCCGTGGCGCCGCCATGCTCCTTATCCTCCGGTAGCGGCAAGGGACTTTCTTCCCGCGCGGGCCGCACGACCCTGGCCTCTTCCTGCACATCGGGAACCTCCGCATCGGCCGGCGGGGTTTCCCGCGCGGCGGGCGTGCGCCGGGGCGGGCTGTTCAAGTCGATCGTCATGACGCCGTATCGGTCGGAGAATGCGTTGCCGGAAACCGGGAACCGGTGCGCGGGCACGGCCCAGGCCGCCGCCGCGAAATGTGCAGCCAGGGAAAGCAGGAGGCTGGTTTTCAAGTGCGCGCGCATGCCCGTCTCCTTTATCGGAAGGCGCCGCCGGATTCTTTAACGCGCGGTGTCGGAGGGGCGGGGCGCCAGAGATTAAAGTTTCGGCGGGGAAAACCCGATACGAGGACGCGGGAGTGAACCTAAATTTCCCCGGCAGGAGGATGCGATGCGGCGAAAGGGTATTTCCTGGTTGGCGGCCGTTGTGTTGGCGGTCGTTTTCGGTCTTTCGGGTTGCGGCGGCGGAAGCGGCAGCGGGACGGCTTCCCCCCCGCCGGCGTCGCCGACCGGCACGGTCGAAGGCAACGCGAAGTAGTCCGTTCCGGAATCATCGACAGCCATAAAACGACCCAGGGAGAAGAAAAATGGGAAACAAAGGGAAAATCCGCTTCGCGGCGATCATGCTCTCCATCCTCCTGGCGGGGAACGCTTACGCCGCCGCCGCCGTCGGCTCCTCGAATCCTCTTGCGGCCAACACCGCGTACACCATTATCCTCAGCCAGCTGACCTCGGCGGGCGCGCTGCAGGACCTTGAGACCGTCAACGGCACGACCGACGCCGACGGCGTCCTCTCCTTCACGCTGACCCAGGTTCCGTCGAAAGACGACGCGAACTTCGTCTTCGTCACGATCAAGGACGCCGGCGGCAACGTCGTCCGCCAGGGGATGGCGCCGGCGCCTCCCCCGGGCGACAACAACGCCACCGGATTGAACTACCTTTCCACGACGCAGGCGGAGGCCCTGATCCGCGCGGCGTCCATCATCGGGTCCGACGACCCGATCGTGGGCGCGTACCTTTTCATCATCCTGCGGTCCCCTGAAATCACGCCGGCCGACATCGACAACGTCGCGTACCTGGGCGCCGATGCGCTGACGAATCCCACCCTCGGTTTCGAAAGCTACCTCCTGGCGCACGGCGTTTCACAGGCGAAGCTCGAAACATTGAAGAAGTGCCTCATCTACAACCCGGATGAAAACGCGAAGACGCTTCGGAACTTCGCCCGCAACTTCTTCAACGCGGTCGCCACGGACAACGAAGCGACCGCCTCCTCCGAGATGCAGAAGGCGGGCGGCTTCATGGCGGAGGTATTCCTCGACGCGGGCACCTGCTCCGGGGTGGAAGCGGGCCAGATCCTTGCGGCCCACAACGCGGCGGGGGACGGCGCGGACGCGGGCGGCCACTTCACCGCGCTGTCGGCGAACCTCAAGGCTTCCATCGAAACGGCGATGACCACCTTCAACCGCCGGATCTCGATCATCCGGATCTCGACCGACTACACCAACGCCCTGAACGCATTGAACGGCTCGGGGGACCAGGTGACGCAATATCTGAGCGGGGTGGCGGGCTTGATGCAGACCTCCTCCGAGGTCGACATCGAGTACGCCGGCTACTTCATGGACCGGCAGGCGTACCTCGACGCCCATCCCGGCGTGACGGACGCCGACGTCCAGCAGGCGATCAACGACGCGTACAGCGCCGGATGGACGCAGTTCCAGGCGGCCATCGCGGCCGACAACGCGTCGCTCGACGCGATGAAGGCGACCCTGCTCTCCTCGGACCCGTCGTTGAACCTTCCCGGGGATTTCGGGACCTATTACGACCAGAACGGCACGCCGCAGAACTGGCCCGTCCCGCAGGTCGTCCTCGTGAGCTGGCTGGCGGGTTCCACGTTCGATTACGGCCCGCGCGACAACACGGCCATACCGGCGATGATGGAGCAGTGGATGGGGAGCTGCGACAACGTGATGTTCTGGGACCAGGGTTCGTGCACCGGCAACGGCCATACGTGGACCCCCGGCAGGCACACCTACGATACCCAATCGACCGTTTTCGACGCCTACCTTTCGCTGCAGGAGGACCTGAACATCCTCCAGATGAAGCGGAACGAGATCTGGAGCGGTGGAACGGAGCCGACGGGCGCGGAGCGGGCGGCGAACGAGGAGACGTTCATGGCCGCGGTCCAGGCGGCCGCGGGACGCATCTCCGGCTCGAAGGCGGGTGTCGCGATCACCGCCGCGGAGAAGGACGCCATCATGAAGCTCCTCCTTCCGCCGCAGTTCTGATTCCCCGGAGAAACGCCCCGGGATCGGAGGGAACGGCAGGGTGGGGGAGACGGACTCCTCCACCCTGTCGTGTTTATTTTGGGGAAGTTTAAAGCGGCGATATTAGCCGGAGCAGGCGATCTGCCGGAAGAAGTCGTTTCCCTTGTCGTCCACCAGGATGAACGCCGGGAAATCGACGACCTCGATCTTCCAGATCGCCTCCATCCCCAATTCCGGGTACTCGAGCACTTCGACCTTCTTGATGTTCTCCTGGGCGAGGAGCGCCGCGGGGCCGCCGATCGATCCCAGGTAGAAGCCGCCGTGCTTCCGGCAGGCGTCGGTCACCGCCTGGCTGCGGTTCCCCTTAGCGATCATGACGAGCGAACCTCCGTGGGACTGGAACAGGTCCACGTACGAGTCCATCCGCCCGGCGGTTGTGGGGCCGAAGGATCCCGACGGCATCCCCTTGGGGGTCTTCGCGGGTCCCGCGTAGTAGATCGGGTGGTCCTTGACGTACTGGGGAAGCCCCTCGCCGCGGTCGATCCGTTCCTTCAACTTCGCATGGGCGATGTCCCTCCCCACGATGACCGTCCCCGTAAGGGAGAGCCGCGTGGTGACCGGGTACTTCGTCAGCTCGGCGAGGACCTCCTTCATCGGCCGGTTCAGGTCGACCTTGACCACGCCGTGCTCGTGCTTTCCGCGGTACTTTTCCGGGATGAGGCGGCCCGGGTTGCGGTCCAGCTCCTCGAGCCAGATCCCGTCGCGGTCGATCTTCGCCTTCACGTTCCGGTCCGCGGCGCACGAAACCCCCATCCCCACCGGGCAGGAAGCGCCGTGGCGCGGCAGGCGGACGATTCGCACGTCGAGGGCGAAATACTTCCCTCCGAACTGGGCGCCGAAGCCGGACCGGTGCGCCGCCTGTGATAGACTGGCGGCGAACACCTGTCCTGATGCGGGACCATGATCCGTTGGGCCGGATCAAAAATATCGAAGAGCCTGAGATACTGGTCATGGCCGGCAAGATCGAGCTGCACATACCGCAGACGCCCGGCAAACCGCTCCCAGACCTCGCCATCCACTTCCTCCTTCATGAAGGCTGTCAGAC
>JAJZRM010000278.1 GCA_021802685.1 Deltaproteobacteria bacterium
GTGGTCAGCTCCGCGCCGCTTCCCATGGGGTCAAGGAGCAATTGCATATCCTCATGGATTACTACAACGTCCAGCTGGCTAAAACAGGCGTGAAGGTGGAACTCGGTAGGGAGATGGGCGTCAAGGCTGTCCTGGACAGGAAGCCGGACGTCGTGATCGTCGCCACCGGGGCGACACCGGTCCTTCCCGCCGCGGACGACGCAGGCAAGTCCGCCAACGTGCACACCGTCGAAGACGTCTTGTTGGACCGGGGCAAGATCGACTTGGGCGCGAAGGTTGTGGTGGTGGGCGGGGGCGAGATGGGATGCGAAATCGCCCTCGACGTGATCAAGAAGAATCCCGGAGTGTCCGTCACCATCGTCGAGCAGCTTGGCGACCTGGCGTCCGGCGCGTTCCACTCCACGCGGCTGCTGCTCAAGAAGCGGGTGGAGGATGCCGGCATCCCCGTCCTGTTCAATACGAAGCTTGTCGAGGTCCGCAAAGGGAAGGTCACCGTCGAGTCGGAAGGCGCGCGGAAGAAAGTCGATGCGGATTCGGTCATATTCGCGATCGGCTACCGGAGCAATGACACACTCTCCGAAGCTCTCAAGTCTGCAATCCCGGAGGTCTACGCGATCGGGGATTGCAACAGGCCGCGCCAGGTCCTTGGCGCCGTTTGGGAGGGTTTCCACGCGGCAAGGGCCATTTAGAGCGGAACCGCTTTTTCAAGATCGCACTTCCATCGAGGCAAAGGAGAGCATCATGACCAGGAAGGTGGGAATAGTCAGCTACGCTCTGGAAGGGTTCCAGGGAGAGGCGAGGATGAGCAGCGACGAGCTCGTCTTCAGGGCCGTCAATTCGGCTCTCCGGAAGGCGGGGGTCGGGCGCGACAGCATCGATGCGGTCGCCGTTAGCTCGGTCGACGCCTACGACGGCATCACCATCAGCAACGGATTGACGGCTCCCGCCGCGGGCGGCTACGAGAAGGACGCGACCCGGATCCAGGGGGGCGGAATCGGCGCCATCCTTTCGGCGTACGCCAGCATCCAGTCGGGGAGCGCGGAGCTGGCCGTCGTCGCGGGCGGCGATGCCGTCCGGTACGACGACGCGGCGATCAGCAACGCGAGCTACGACGTCCACTTCCACAGGGGAAGCGGCATCACCAACATCCAGAGCTATGGCCTCGTCGCAACATCTCTCCTGAAACAGGGCGTAGCGACGGAAGATGACTTCGCCCGGACCGCCGCAAAGAATTACAAGGCGGGCACGACGAACCGGCATGCTCACATCACTTCCGGATATTCCTACGAGGACGTCTCTTCCTCACCGATGGTCGCGTGGCCCCTGCGTGCCCTCGAGATCGCCCCTGTCTCCAAGGGCTCGGCGGCTCTCATCCTGGCGTCCGAAAAGAGGGCGAAGGAGTTGACCAGAAATCCCTTGTGGATCACCGGCATCGCCGCCGGCTCGAATACCTACGCCGGCAGCTGGCAGGACCTCCTGGAAATGAAAGGCCTGCGGAAGGCCATAAGCAACGCCTACAAATCGGCTTCCATCAAGAACCCGATCGCCGATATCGACTTCTTCGAGCTCTACACTCCCGCGTCCCCCCTTGAACTCGCCTACTATGAGCCGTTGGGTCTCTGCGAACGGGGGAAGGCCTCGATGCTGCTGAAGAATGGGATCCGGTTTTCGGGGCGGGAGATCGAGGTCAATCCGTCCGGCGGGGCGCTGTGCACCAATCCCGGAAATTGCGGCGGGGTATACCGCGCCGCGATCGCCATGGAGTACCTGGAGAAACACGATCACGCACGGAGAGGCTTCATCCAGGACAGCGACATCAATCTCGGATTCATGGGAGAGACTTACCACGTGATGATCCTCGAAAAGGAGACCAGGTGACATGGAGAAGAAGGCGGCGATCATAGGCGTCGGGATGACGAAGTTCACGTCGTGTCGACGGGAGACAAGGTCCCGGGCGGAGCTCGCCTTCGCGGCGGTCAAGGATGCCTTGACCAGCGCGAAACTCGAGTTGAAGGACATCGATGCATCCGTCTACACCAGCGTGGACGGGTTCGAGGCGACGGTGCGCCCCGCGCGGACGCTCGAAGCGCTGGGCCAGGTGCTGAATATCCCCTTGATCGATGTGAACACGGGCGGAAGCGCGGGCGGAAGCGGGATCAAGGAGGCGGTCCATCTCATCGAGGCGGGAATCTACGACATCGTTCTCGTTTATGGATCCCCCACGTTCAACAGCGTCGTCGACAACCAACAGGTTCTCAATACCGCGTCTCCGCCGATATTCGAAAAGCCGTTCGGGATCGGCGCCGTCCACATGGGGGCTTTCTACCTGACGAGATACATGCGCGATTACGATCTTCCGGAGGAGAGCTGGGCGGATGTGGCCGCCAAGAATCACAGGGCCGCGGCCAGGAACCCTTACGCCCATCTTCGCAAGGGACCCACCTCCGCCGAGATCCTGGCTTCCCCGATGATCGCGTCTCCCATCCGGTTGCTGGAGTGCTGTCCCACGTCGTCGGGAGCGGTCGCGATGATCTTCGCCAGCGAAAAACGGGCCAAGGAACTGTGCGACACGCCCGTGTGGGTGAGGGCGATGAGCAGCATTACCGATACGTTCCTGAGCGGATTCAAGAGCTACCAGGGATTCGACAAGCTGAAGATCCTGGCCCAGAAGGTCATGAAGGCAGCCGGGATCAAGAACCCGCTCAAGGAGATCGACGTGGCCGAGCTGTTCAACCCCTTCGCCGGATTCGAATTGCTCGAGTACGAGGCCGTCGGCTTCTGCAAGGAAGGCGAGGCAAGGCGCCTTCTCGATGACGGGGTTACCGACGTCGGCGGGAAACTTCCGGTCAACATGTCGGGAGGCGTAGTCTGCACGAACTCGGGGATCTCTGCGTCGGTGATCCGGCATGCGGAGGTGGCCCTGCAGCTCATGGGCAAAGCGGAGGGGAGGCAGGTCAAGTCCCCCTCCGTCGGCCTCGCCCACTCGTGGGGCGGAAACGACGGGCAGTTCCACACGCTGGCCGTGCTGACCCTGTAAAAACGATTCGAGACTTTCATAATACTATCCTGCGGAGGGAAGACGATGGAAACGCCGAGTTTCATGAGCAAGCAGTACAACATGCACCTGGATTTCAGCCTCGCGCTGGGGGCGTCCTTCACGAAATGGATGCAGGCCCTCAAGGAGAAGAAGATCCTCGGAAACACGTGCCCGAAGTGCAAGCGGGTCTTCGTGCCCGCCAAGCCTTTCTGCGAGATTTGCTTCGAGGAGCTGAAGGATTGGGTGGAAACCGACGGAACCGGAGTCGTCGAGAGCTTCACCGTGACGTACCAGAAGTTCCGGAACTGCCCCGAGCCTCCCTACGTGGTTGGGATCATCCGGATCGGCAACGCCGGCACCTGCATGACGCACTGGATCGGCGGACTCGATTACAAGCACCCCGACGAGATCCCGGAAAAGATCAAAATCGGGATGAAGGTGGAACCGGTCTGGAAAGAGGAGCGGGTGGGAGACCCCCTCGATATCCTCTACTTCAAGCCGGTCGCATAGGCAGTTCAACGAACCGCATGCGGCCGGGATCCTAGGATCGACGGGCCGGGAGGAGGGGGAGACAACAATGGAAGGGATCGTCATCGCGGGCGCGGTCCGCACCGGCATAGGGGATTTCGGCGGCGCCTTCAAGGAGCAGACGGCGGCGCAGCTCGCGGCGCGCGTGATTCGGGAAACGGCCTCCCGGACGGGAATCGACCCCGCGGAGGTGGATGAGGTACTGATGGGGAACGTCTTCCAGGCGGGGCAGAAAGGGAACCCCGCCCGCCAGGCGTGGATCCTGGCCGGATTCCCGGTCGAAGTACCGGCGCTGACGCTCAACAACCAGTGCGCCTCCGGGATGCGGGCGATCACCGCGGCGGCGGAGAAGATCGGAAGCGGCAACGCGGGCCTCGTCATCGCCGGGGGAATGGAGAGCATGACTCAGACCCCGTACCTGCTGCGGAAAGCGCGATTCGGGTACCGCCTCGGCAACGAGGAAATCCTCGACCACATGTATTACGACGGGTTGGTCGACGCGTTTCTCAATTACCACATGGGGGTCACGGCGGAGAACCTGGCAGAGCAGCACAAGATCACCCGCGAGGAACAGGATCAAGTCGCGTTCGAAAGCCACCAGCGTGCGGCCCGGGCCGTCAAGGAGGGGATATTCACCGACGAGATCGTTCCGGTCGTGCTCAAGAAGAGGGACGGTACGGAGGTTTCCGTCGTCACCGACGAGCACCCCCGGGATGACACGTCGCTGCAGAGGCTGGCAAAGCTTCGCCCCATCTTCAAGGACGGGGGGACGGTCACCGCGGGAAACTCCTCCGGGATCAACGACGGGGCGGCCGCGGTGGTCGTGACCTCCGAGAGCGAAGCGGGACGGCGTGGGATCAAGCCGCAGGCCCGGATCGTTGCGTCGGCGATC